>JAQURV010000110.1 GCA_029004355.1 Candidatus Omnitrophota bacterium | reverse complement strand
CGTGAGCCCTTTATTGGGGGATAGGAGGCCTGCGACGCTGTGTATCTTAGAAGTCTCGAGCGATTCCTCGATAGTCATCTCCGATAATATGGTCGGGAGGCGCTTGGCGAGCATGCTTTTGCCGGAGCCCGGAGGGCCTATCAAAAGGACGTTGTGAAGACCGCTTGCGGCGACCTCGAGGCCGCGCTTTACGTGCTCCTGTCCCTTGACGTCGCTAAAATCCACCCTGTATCTGGAATTTTTTCTTATAGCGATCTCGATATCGGATCTGTGGGGTTTTACATCCAGCCTTTTATTTATGAAATTCACCACATCGCCGAGCGTTTCGAGCGGATAGACGTCGATATCTTTTACAACGGCCGCTTCCTTGGCGTTCTCCTTTGGGAGCACGAATTTTTTCTTATTTAATCCTTTCATGGCCATTGCTATAGGAAGCGCGCCCGTGATCGGTTTCAGCCGCCCGTCGAGCGATAGCTCGCCGCAGAAGATGTAGTCGTCCAGGTCTTCGCATTTGATCGACTCCTCCGACAATAATACCGACAGCGCTATCGGAAGATCGAAGGAGGCACCCTCCTTTTTAACATCTGCAGGAGCAAGATTTATCGTTATCTTCCGGGTGGGGAAGGGAAGGCCGGAATTTTTTATAGCCGCCTTGATGCGGTCGCGCGATTCCCTTACCGACGGGTCGGGCAATCCTATTATGCTGATGCCGGGTAAACCTCCGGCGGTATCCATCTCCACGGTCACTTCCCGCGCATCGATGCCGATGACGCAGGCGGAGTAAACTTTAGCAACCATCGTAACCTCCTTTAGCTGTTAGTTAAATTCGAAATGCTAAATACGAAATACTAAACAAGCCTCAAATTTTAATTTCCAATTTCTTTAAAATTGCTCCAAAAATGCTCATTAATTCGGTAGACTCCTTTATTAACAAGTCTTGCATTTCTTTTTGCCCCGAATCTTCACTTATTCTTAACCAATACCTGGCTTCTTTTGATTCTTTTTTAGAGATCTTAATTCTCATGGCAAAATCTCGTTTTCCGAGAGCCTCGTTTGCTTCAATGTAATTAGCCCCTACGGATCCAGCGGATCGTATTAACTGTTTTCCGATCTCTTTATTAGTAATCGTCATAGGGAGCCTGTTTACATAATGCATGACTTGTTTTGTAAACCGAAGAGTCCTTTCTTCTAAATCGTAGCGTTTGGGGTTTTTAATATTGGACATTGAGATTTGTTTCGAATTTCGATATTCGAATTTAGTATTTAGGCTTTTAGTATCTTCCACCATTATCCTCCACCGCGTTCTCGAATAGCTCTATATTCTCGACTTTGGAATTGCGGTCAAGTTTTACCGAAACGACGTCTATGCGCCAGCATGATCCGACGGCTTTGCGCCATTTCAGAAAAGCGAGCGCATTTTTGATAATATGTCTTTCTTTCGTCTTGGTGATCGACAGATACGGCGGGCCGAGGGAAGAAGTTGACCGGGACCTTACTTCGACGAATATCGTAAAGCCGTCTTTTCTCGCGACTATATCGATCTCGCCGAAGATGGTGCGCGCATTGGTTTCCAGTATCCTGTAACCTCGCTTCTTCAAGAACCGGACTGCGGCCGCCTCGCCGGCTTCTCCGACAAGCTTCTTTTCTCGGCCCATAGGATTATCCTCCGTATGCTTCAAGGACGACTCGTTCTATAGCGTCCTTCACTTCCCGCTTCAGCGGTATGACGGTGTTGTACCACTTACCGTCCCTTCCTTCTTCTCTAGGCATGCTGACGAAGAGCCCATCCTTGCCTTCGACTACCCGCAAGCCGTTTATTACAAGGCTATCGAGTATCGAAAGGTCGCAGAAGGCCTTTGTTGCGCCTGTGCCGTCCAGCTTGTGGAGCCTGGTTACAGCCATCTTTAATTCTTGTGTCATGTCTTCACCTCCTCTCATAGGTAAAGACGTAAAAAGCGCCTCGTTTGTTGCAAATTTGTTTAGAAAAAAATGGTTAATAATAAAAAAGTAGGCCTGGTAGGTATTGCAAATGTTTAATGGGTATGATATCCTTATACTAGAAGAGTGGCTTAACCTTACGAAGGAGGGCGGCTCCGCAAAGGGCCGAGAGCATTATTCGAGAGTCGGATGACGCTGCCAAGCGGGTCGGTGGAAACCTTGAAAGAGGAGGCGAAAGCCAAAAAGCCGGCCGGCGAAGGTTTCTTTCGGAAAGGTTAAACCGCTTCTTCGTGAACCCAGGTTGAAAAACTTGGGTTTTTCTTTTATATGCGTATCCTGGATCTTGAATCCAGTCTTTTTATGACTTCAGAAGCCTCGCGCTCACCGCCGTTCTTACATGCCTCGTGTATCATGACCAGCATCCTGGCAGATTTAGAATCCGCCACCCACTTTGCGCCCAAAAGCAGAGTAGCTACCAGGAACTGCAGGAAGAAACGTCCGGCCAGGAAGGATAAGAGAAAAGAGATGATCGCGAAGATAAGGTATAGATTTATTCTTCCCATGCGTTTTGCCTTTCTTTTGTTCTTTACCGATTCATACGCCGAGACTATCTTTATGCGGCATTCATTACACGCTGCGAGGTGCGCCTCGATCCGGTCCCGTTCCCCGTCCGATAGTAAATTATCCAGATAGTCGGCGAGCATGATATCCGTCGGGTGTTCGTCCGTTACTTGTGACCTTGCGATCTTGTGACCTTGTGACATTCTGCCCCTCCATTATGTAAAGACGCAAAAAATCCCCGATTTGTTGCAAATAATTTTCCCCGCCTTAATCCCACCCTTGGCGGGATAATCTTTTACGTAACTTTTCTTTTGCCCGTTTTATGTAGCTCGATACCGTGCCTTTCGGTATGTTCAGCATATCGGCTATCTGACGGTATTCCATGCCGTCCAGCAGATTCAATTTTATAATAAGTCCCTCTTTAGGCGGCAGCGCCGCAACTATTTTCTCAAAATGTTCGTATAATTCCTTTTTGTTCGGCATCCCGGGATCGATAGGGAGGCCTTCCGCATCCGGGCTGTCCGAAAGAGGAGTGAATTTGAGGTTCTTGTCCGCCAGCTTTCTGCGCACATGCGTTATGGCGGCATTGCCGGCGGTTATGGCGAGCCAGCAAGCCACGCTTTTCCTGTTCCTGACCTTCCCGAGTTTATCCTTCGCCCATATGGATGCGAGCAGGTCCTGGCGGATATCTTCCGCATCTTCGCATGATGGGTCGAAGCCGCACCTCCTCAGGCGGTTGGCTATGGAGAGCGAAATAAGCCCGGAGTATTTTTTCACGAATATTGCCCATGCCTCGGCGTCTTTTTTTATGCACGCCTCTACCAGGCCCTGGTCATCTTCGCGGGGTCTTGGGAACATGGGTAAGAGGGTAACATGTATATGTTAAAAAGTCAAATCAATTTTTATTTTTCATCAATGAAGTGACAAAGGGCAGGCCCGTGTCTTACATTTGACATATATTATAAAAGATAGTATACTCATATTACCGCAAAAAAAGGAATTTTGAGGATGGAAGGCAAGAAGAGGTCGATAGAAGAGCTGGAAGCGGAACTCGAAGGTATGCGGCAGAAGCTTGCCGGGATCGGATCCGGCGACGATGAGCGCAAGAGGATCGACGAGGTCTTGAGCCGTTTCTGTGAATCCACATACAGCACGATATTCAATGCGGCCAGCGACGCTATCTTCATAAGCGATATAGATACCGCGAAGATAATCGACGCCAATGACAAAGCCTGCGAGATGTACTGCTATCCCAAAGGGGAGATTTTAAAGCTCACCATTTACGACCTCGGTATACTTCAGGAGCCGTTCACCGCCCAGGAAGCGAAGAGGCTGATGGGTAAAGCGGCCGAGGGCGAACCTCAGCTATTCGAGTGGATATGCAAGGATAAGGCCGGCCGGGCATTCTGGGTAGAGGTCAACCTGCGGCGCGCGGTCGTGGGCGGTAAATATCACATCCTGTCGGTAGTCCGCGATATAAGCGAACGTAAAAAACTCGAAGAGAGCCTGACAAAGATCAATGAAACCTTTCTGGCGTTCGGCCCGAACCCGATCGAGAATATAAACCGCCTTACCGCTCTCTGCGGCGAACTCTTGAACGCGGATTGCGCCCTTTATAACCGTCTCGAAGATAAAGTGCTTTGCTCCTGCGGACAATGGAATGTGCCCGAGGGCTTTAATCCCAAGGATAATGCCGAAGGCCACATATGTTACGACGTCATAAAGCGACAGGATAGCGGCGTCGTAGTGATACGCAACCTTACGGAATCGGATTACGCCAAAACGGATCCGAACGTCAACCGCTTCGGTCTCAAGACATACCTGGGCTGCGCGGTAAAATTCGGCGGTAATTATGTAGGGTCCCTGTGTGTCCTATATCAATATGATTTTGAGCCGGTGGACGACGACAAGAAGATAATGGAGATCATAGCCTCCGCTATCGGCGTCGAGGAAGAGAGGAGGGCGGTAGAAGATATATCGCACCTGGCGAAGTTTTCCATCGAGCGCGCCGCGGATGCGGTCTTCTGGGTGGATAAAGACGCAAATATCCTGTATACCAACGAAATGGCCTGCCAGGTCCTAGGATATTCCCAGGACGAGCTTTTGTCGATGAAGGTCTATGATTTTGATCCCAACTTTTCTAAGGAGATCTGGGTATCGCATTGGAAAGAGCTGAAAGAGAGAGGCTCGTTCACCCTGGAGAGCATACACAGAAAGAAGGACGGAACGCTCATTCCGGTCGAGGTCAGCGTCAACTACCTGGAATACGAGAATGTCGAATATAACTTTGCTTCGGCCCGCGATATCTCAAAACGAAAACGCCAGGAAGAAGCCATATTGAAGCGCGATTATCAGCTGGAGATACTTTCCAGGACGAGCCAGCATATAAACGCGGTGCTGGAGATCCCGGTTATAATGCGGACGCTTGTCACTGCGGCTATGGAGCTCGTTGCCGCGACCGGCGGGATGGCGGGGTTGTTGCGGAACGGCAAGATGGTATTCACCGAATATGCCAGCGGAGGGAAGACCGTGCCGGTCGACTATACTTTCGAAAAAGGGCCGACGCTTCCCGGATGGGTGATAGATACCCTGAAACCGTATATCTCGAATGACGTCGAGCATGACGCTCACGTGACTTCCGAGTTCCAGAAAGCATTCGGTGTGTACAATCTCGTCAACGTGCCCATACTGAACCGCAGGGGGGAGCTTTTGGGGTGCTTTGAAATTCA
>JAQURV010000109.1 GCA_029004355.1 Candidatus Omnitrophota bacterium | reverse complement strand
ACAGAACTCCCCTTTCGCGCCGCGGCCGCGCGGCTTTATCTCGAACATATCCCCGGGCCGGCAGAAGACCGATATATCGCTTATCCCATCAAAGACCGAGACCTCGAAGCCCGTCTCGGTGACGCTGAAGTTGCCGAATTTCAGTTCCGCGCCCTTCTCTTCTTTACCGTACGGCCGCGCTTTGGGAACGCGCACGCCGAAGACCCTTTCGATCCTCTCCATATCCTTTCTCTTCTCTATTTCGATGTGCCGCAGGTTAGCCTCGACAATAAAAAGGTCGTCAAGAAGCTCCGGCGTCCATGTATTCGCCATGGCATGCGAAATGAGGCTGCGCGCCCTGGAGAGTTCACGCTGCGCCGGCTCATACTCATATAGTTCATAGACTATCCGCGCGATGTTCATCGCATCCTTATAACCTTTGCGAATAGCCGTTATGGTCTGCCCTTCCCTCTGGCCGACCTTGTTAAACTCCAGGAGCGACCTCTCGATCACTGCCGAGAATGCGGCATTGCGCATCTCCGGATATTCCATCAGCTCTCTCGCGGTATTGAATATCTCCTCGACATTGGCTTCGCCGTTATCTCCGTTTCCCGTAATAAGGGTCAATTTATCGCGGGTCGAACTCTCAATGGCCGCTATCTTGTCGGATAGCCTTCTTATAAACCCAAGTTCGGCGCTCATCTTCATGCCCAGGGGTCTTGCGCCTACGACCTTGTCAAGCGCCTCCCGCGCGGCTTTAAACCTATTCTCATTAAGAGCGGTATCCACGGCTGTTATCGCGGCCTTCAAAACTGCGACTTCTTTTACGGCCCGGGTCTTGACCCTGTCATTTTCGGCCGCGTTTATGTCTGAGGCCGCGCCGTCAAGGTCGCCGGTCCCGATCTGCTCCATAGCGCGATCGAATACCGCTACATTACGCACCATCGAAGCCGCGGCCGGGTCTTCCGGATTTATACCTAATACCGCTTGAGCGGCGCTCCGCGCAGCTCCAAAGTTACAATTGTTATATTCCTTATCCATAACGGCTGATGATTCAAGCGCAGTCTTGGCCCTGCGGCGCATATCAAGGATAGCTTCATCCTGGCCAAGTCTCTTAAACGCGTTATCGGCGCGCTCTACGGCAAAACCGTAGCGGCCGAGCGCTATCGAAAGGCCAAGAAAAGCTATCACACCGTCGCGCTTCATAGCCGAAAAATTCTCCTTATCGACTTCTTCTAAAGCGCTCCTTACCTTCCTATGGACTTTCGGGGAGACCGACGCCCTGTGGATAGCTTCGCCCGCCTGGGCGATGATATGTTGAGGGCCGGAGAGGGCCAGGCGCGCGATCATCGCGACGCGTTTCGCTTCCGGCGTAGAATCGCCGACGGCCGTCTCACCCGCTTCCAGAGATCTGAAATAGCCGAGCATGCCGATAAAATCGTCTTCCGATGCCGCAGCCTTGAGGATATATACGACCATCTGGGCGGTATCGACCGATAAGCCGCCGTTTTCGCTGTTTAAAAGTTCTGCGGTAAGTAATCTCGATATAACAGACTTCGTCTTGCCCGGCGACATAGCTATCATGAGAGGATATCTCTGCTGCATATCCGCCTCTATCGCGGCCCTCGAACGGCTGGTCATGCCTTCGACTGTTTTAAGGAGGGCGTCTCTTGACATACCCCGGGCAGTCTCTTCGTCACCGTTCAGCGCACATGCCGCGGCGCAATAAAGACGCACTACCGGATAGACGGCAGAGGTGCTCTCTATGGCCTCGAGGCCGTTTTGCAAGAGCGTGATAGCGTCGGCGTAGGAGCCGCGCAAGATCATCTGGTTCGCTTCGAGAAGCAGCATGTCGTCGGAGTCACCCTTCTTCGACTTTTCGATCATCTCATCCAGCGACCCCATGATCCGGCCGGCTTCTCCTTTGTCGCCTTCGGCAAGATACGACTCCGCCGCGAGCTGGAGTATGAGTGCCGCCGTAAAGAGATAAGACTTGCTTACCTCGCGTCTCCCGCTCACTATATCGAGCAGGGCCGGTATAGTCTGAGTAAATACATCCCTCTCGCCCAACATGCGTGATACCCCGGCAAAGAACTCGGCGAAGATATTGAGCGCGCTATCGCTCAGCACTCTCCTGTGGTACCTGATCAAAAGTTTACGCGTAACGCTGCGCATATCCTCGCTGGCTGCCAGTATATCCAGCACAAGATGTAATCTGACATCGCCTATCAGCGCTATAAGATCGCCTATCTCTTTGGGATCCGCAGTATCCGGATCTACCGTGCCTGCAAAAATGTCGGTAACGGCGGCCAACTGCGTAAATATGGTCAACGCCTTATCGCGATCTGCCTTCTCCTGGCTGGAGAAGAGGGCTGTGGCATAACGGACTACGGGCAGTAGTTCGGACGGATTGGCGACGCCCGATAACCCGCGGACCACAAAGGACATTATACCGGGGCTATTGCTATAATAATCTATCGCCTTCGCGTGATCATTAGCCTGTTCCGCCAGGCGTCCCAGCATGTTGTAGATATCGGAGCACGACCCGAGGACGCCCTCTTTTACCTCGGCACTGTCGGACGCCATCGCAGACTTCACGACCATATCGATAAACGGTCTGTATTTGGAGTCGAATACTTTAAATATGCCGGATGCGAATTGCTGCGACGCATCCGTCATCCGGGATCCGGTTCCCAGGCCATGATGATAATTCAATGCCGCCGTCAGGATAAAAAGGATTGTGTCCGATGTTATCGCCTGGCGCCCTGCCATGCGGGATATCTGGTTCGCGGCCGCCAGGTTCGCCTCCAGGGCCGGTACGGGGTCGTTGTCATTCAGGTCGAAGAGGGCCTCCGCTATCTCGACCCCAGGACCTCGCCGCCGCTGCACCAGGAGATCATCCAGCGCTATATTCAGCATTGTGGGGATCTTGCCGTTCGCTTCATACTCGATATATTTAAGAGCGGCTTCCTGATTCCAGTATCTTACGTTGCTATCTTTCGGTTTGTTGCGCCATGGATAACCGACTGCCAGGGTCCGCGGGGAAAGATCGCGCCTTACAAAACTGTCGAACTCCCTGCCAAGCGCCTGGTCTGCGCTTTGCTCTGTGAAATATTCGACGAAAGAGGCCGTTGCTGTCGGTATGTAATCGTAGCACCTGCACAGCATCGCTTTCAGCTTCTCCTTCTCCTCCGCGGAAATGTTTCGATCCGCCAACGCGTCACGGATGCGCGCCAAAATCCCCAACCCCTCTTTCTGCTGACCCTCGCGCCAGAACACGAAATCCGACATTTCAACTATCGCCTCAGGCGTGAAATCCTGCCAGAGATCGGGGTTTCCCAAACATTCTTCTGACAAGGCCAGGATAGCCGACAAGGCCCTCGGGCTCAAAGTGAGCAGTTGTTCCGAGATCATCGAATAGACGTCGGTCCCTCCGGCGGCGGCGCGCGAACAGAGATCGAACGTCTCTGCCAGTACGCGGCGCGCCGCATCGGTCTTGCCTGCATGCAGCAGTATACCCGCATATTGGAGGCCTATGACGAAACTCCGCTTTTTTACGATATCATAACCATTTTTTAAAGCGCTCTCCGGGTCTTCCACATTTCCGCGTAAATATTCTATATACAGGTCCACAAAATCGTTTACCTCCCCGGCCTCTCCCGACTGCGCCGGAGAAGAATACGCCATCAACTCATCAAGATACGGTCCTGCCGCTTCCCGGTCACCCTGGTCGACTAAAACCGCGCACAGTTTCGATAGCGCCCGGATCCTCATCTGGCTGACCAGCCTATTATGATCATGTCCTCTGGCCAGGGCTTGTTCCGATATCCGCAGGGACCGCCTTAAAGAATCCGGGGTCGCAATGAGGATATGCGCCGCCATAAGGTCCTTATAGCAATTGGTGATCACCTCGTCGGTGGCATACCGGACCATGGTCGCCGCGTCATGCGCCTTCTCCAACTGCTCGATATCCTTCTCGAGCATATCTACGGCTCTCTGTATCAGGTTGGGCTGGATCTGCGCCAGGTAATTTATATACAGGTTCGCGAGCGCGCTCTGCGCCACTATCTTCCCCTCCTCGCCTAAAATGCCGGATCGTTCCAGCTGCTCCATCACGCTGCGGCTCTCATCGTACTCTCCTATACCAAGGTAAGCGCTTGCCAGAAGGATCATGGCATCGAAGGCGGTTGCGTCGTCCAGCACTTCCTGCGACATGATATATTCGCTCACCAGTATTATCACGTCCCTGTAACGTTTCTCGTCAAGATAAGCGTGCGCCAGCAGCGTGTAAAAACCCGGCCTGAAATTCCCGACCATCCCGCGCGCCTTAAATATCGCCCTGCCGGCCTCGGACGTCTTCTTCAACTCCTCGTTAAGGCGCGCCTTTGTTTCGGGCTCAGCGGTATCCATCGCAAATTGAGACAACCATTTTGATGCCATAGCGTAATATGTATATGTGCATATTTTTTCTTTGGCCCCGGCCTTTTGCGCCTTCTTGTTCACCCTCAAGCCCAGCCTCTTGCCCTCTTCGTTTGCCACCTTGTCGAATCCATCCATCTCCGCCTGTTCTACACGGGCCGCTATGTCGTTCGTCAGGTCGGTGATCGATCCGACCATACCGCGCTCCACCATCTTCCTTATTATCGTTCCCATTATAGGGTCGCACTTGCCCACATACTCCCGCTGGAAACGCGGCCATTCCGCAGGTGATACTTTTCTCGTGGCGATCGTCATCTCCTTGTCAAAGTAAATCTTCCATTCGGCTTGCAGCTTCTTCAACTCGTCTTCGATGTCCTGAGGATATTTCTGGCGTCTCTGCGGCAGCGGTTCCGCCATAAGGAGCGGCCTGCCGCTCCACACCGCATACACGTTATATAAAGAATGGGTGAGCATATTCGCGCCTGACGGGACCAATACGAGGGCCTTTATGGATCCGGGCAGGTCAAAAAAGTAATTTCCTCCGAATAACTGGAAGAGGACAAGGCCGACTACGGCGCCTGCCATTACCGCATATATCAGGATAAGTCCCGTCTTCCGCTTGGCCCTCTCTTCCGGTGTCTGGGGGCTGGTATAGTCTATAGCAGAGCGGTGGTCATCTAAGAATGAGCGTGTAAATGTCCTTAAAAATTCCAATGGGCCCGCCAGGAAGCCTATTAGCATCTCCCGTAACATGCCCGGCGCCGTTATGGGCGCAAATAGCCACTCCCCCACGCGCCGCGTCGAAGGCAGCATAAGTCCTGCGGCGGAGAGTTCTTTTAGGCGATTCG
>JAQURV010000108.1 GCA_029004355.1 Candidatus Omnitrophota bacterium | reverse complement strand
GTACGCCGCCTTTAAGCGGACGCAAATCGCATTAGGCATGCGATTTGCTCGGTAAAATTTCGATGGCCGCTCAACCTGGCTGTGCTTAAAGCCCTTGACCAGTTTTCGCGTCCTTACTAGACCGCCATAAGGTATCGAAATTTTAAACGCCGCTTTAAGGCGGCGCACAAAAAGTTCCCGCCATCTGACAAGGAAGAAAAATTTTACGGTGGTTGGCAGTAATTGTGAAGGATTTGTGAACGGCCTTTAAATTTTAAGGAATTCCTGCAAATTCGCGAGACGTAAACCGTAGCGCACGGCGAAAAAATTCAGGCCGTGAACAAAGCCTTCACAATAATGGCAGGACCCATAAATTTATAGGGTAAAAATTATATGTTACGATACATCACAAAGAGACTCATCGGACTTATCCCGGTATTCTTCGGGATCACGCTCATATCGTTCTTCGTGATACATCTCGCGCCGGGTAAGCCGACGGACGTCGATACGAGCATGAACCCCAAGATATCGTACGAGTCGCGCTCAAGGCTCGAAAAACTGTACGGATTCGATAAGCCGGTCCATGTCCAGTATTTAAACTGGCTCAAGCGGTTCGCGACCTTCGATTTCGGCCGGTCCTACGTCGACGGCAGGCCCGTCTCGGATAAGATAATGGAACGCATTCCCGTAACGCTCCTCATAAACGTATCATCCATGATACTGATACTGGGTATCGGTATACCTATGGGCGTGCTCTCGGCGGTAAGACGCGGTTCGTTCCTCGACAAATCGACGACGGTAGCCGCCTTTATAGGTTTTTCGGTGCCTGAATTCTGGCTGGCGCTGCTCTTGATGAGCCTATTTGCGATAACGTTAGGGTGGTTGCCGATATCGGGCTTAAAGTCGCTCGATTTTGAATATTATTCGCTTGCCGGAAAGATGCTGGATGTGGCAAGGCACCTTATACTCCCCGTTTCGATCGCGGCGTTCGGGAGCCTTGCGGGCATATCAAGGTATATGCGGACGGCTATGGTCGGCGTCATCCATCAGGACTATATAAGGACTGCCCGCGCCAAGGGCCTGACTGAACACGCGGTAATATATAAACATGCCTTGAAGAATGCCCTCCTGCCGGTCATAACGATCCTCGGCCTCTCCATACCCGGACTTATCGGCGGCAGCGTCATATTCGAATCGATATTTGCCATCCCCGGGATGGGAAGGCTATTCTATGAGTCCGTAATGGCCCGGGACTATTCGACCATAATGGGCGTCCTCTCGGTGGGCGCCATGCTGACGCTA
The DNA here is from genome assembly GCA_029004355.1 of Candidatus Omnitrophota bacterium. Taxonomy (GTDB): domain Bacteria; phylum Omnitrophota; class Gorgyraeia; order 2-01-FULL-45-10; family 2-01-FULL-45-10; genus FEN-1322. The sequence goes on along the minus strand of JAQURV010000108.1, from coordinate 4,133 downwards.
TTGGGCAATCTCCTTGCGGATATCGCATATTCGTATGCCGATCCGCGCATACGTATCACGGAGGGCGGCGAATGAAGATCTTCTTTGAAAATAAGATGGCCGTCGTGTCGCTTGTATTTATAGCTATGATACTCGTCTTCGCGATCTTCGCGCCGCTTGTAGCCAGATATGATCCGTCCGCCATAGATACTAATTCGATCCTGACCGCGCCGTCTTCAGCGCATATATTCGGCACGGACACCCTGGGCCGAGATATCTTTTCGCGCATCGTCTACGGTTCGAGGATATCGCTTTCGATAGGCATTATCGCCGTCGGCATAGCGGTGCTCATCGGCATATTCTTCGGTTCGATCGCCGGATATTACGGCGGGAAGGTCGATTCGATAATAATGAGGTTTGTCGATATGATGCTCTGTTTTCCGACGTTCTTCCTGATACTTGCGGTAATAGCCGTGCTCGAACCGTCTATCTTCAATATCATGGTCGTCATCGGGCTGACGGGCTGGATGGGCGTGGCCCGGCTGGTGAGGGCCGAAGTCCTGACGCTGAAAGAACGCGACTTTGCCTGGGCCTCTAAGGTCATGGGCGCAAGCGACGCGTGGATAATCGCAAGGCACCTCATCCCGAATGCCATCGGTCCGGTGCTTGTCAGCGCTACGCTCGGGATAGGCGGGGCGATCCTCACCGAATCCGCCTTAAGTTTTCTTGGGATAGGCGTCCAACCTCCGACGCCCAGCTGGGGCAACATCCTTATGGACGGGAAGTCGACGCTCGGAGTGGCGTGGTGGCTCACAATATTCCCGGGGCTATTCATACTCTTTACGGTCTTATCGTATAATCTGCTTAGTGAGGGCTTGAGAGACGCTTTGGAGCCGAAATTGAAAGAGCCGCAGAGATGAAGATATTGCAGGTCGATGATCTGAAGACGTATTTCAGGAGCCGGCAGGGCCCGGTCAGGGCGGTCGACGGCGTAAGTTTCGAAATAGAGAATAATAAGGTCTTCGGCCTGGTCGGAGAATCCGGATCTGGCAAGACGCTTACGGCGTTGTCGATCGTCAGGTTGATCCCCGAAGGCGGTTACTTTGCCGGAGGCAGGATCTTATTCAACGAAAAAGACCTTCTGACCGCAGAAGATAAGGACCTTCGCAAACTTAGAGGTTCGAAGATATCGATAGTCTTTCAGGACCCTTCCAGTTCCCTGAATCCGGTCTTTACCGTGGGATATCAGATAGCCGAGGCGATCCTCGCCCATCAGGATATCAGTCATCCTGCGGCCGCGGAACTTGCGCTCGAGTTTTTACGGAGGGTCCACATAGCGGATCCTAAGAGGATATTCCACGATTACCCGCACCAGCTTTCGGGCGGGACGAAGCAGCGTATAAGTATAGCGATGGCGTTAGTCAACTCTCCGGAGCTTGTGATACTCGATGAACCGACGACGGCGCTCGACGTTACGATACAGGCGCAGATACTGGATCTCCTTACCGAGATCATCGAGAAAGAGAAGCTCTCCATGCTTTTTATAAGCCACGATTTCGGGATAGTAGCCAGGATGTGCGATGAAGTGGGCGTCATGTACAAAGGGAAGATAGTCGAGCGCGGCCCGACGAGGCAGGTTTTAAATAGTCCAAAAGAACCATACACAATATCGCTGTTGGAATCCGTAAAGGCGCTGGCATGATCATCTTAAAATGTAATAATCTGACAAAGATCTTTCCGGTCACCAGTGGATATCTCAAAGAGAAGACAGGCCTGGTCAAGGCGGTCGACGGCGTCTCCTTGAACATAGAGAAGGGCGAGACGTTTGGACTCGTCGGAGAATCAGGCAGCGGTAAGACGACTTTAGGCAAGCTCATCCTAGGTATCCTGAAGCCGAATTCGGGCTCGATCGAACTGGCGACCGATAAGCCGCAAGTGATATTCCAGGACCCTTACAACTCGCTCGATCCGAAGATGAGGGTGGGTGAGATAGTGGCGGAGGGGCTGGTTGTCGGAAGACCGGAGACCGAAGACCGGAGACCGAAGACCGGAGACCGAAGACCGGAGACTGCAGGCCGGGTAGAGGAAATGCTCGATCTCGTCAGGCTGCCCAAAGGCTCGATCAATAAATATCCGCACCAGTTTTCGGGGGGAGAACGGCAGAGGATCGCGATAGCGCGGGCCGTGATAACAAAGCCTGAATTTATCGTCTGCGACGAGCCTGTGTCCAGCCTCGACGTTACGGTCCAGCTCCAGATATTGAAACTCTTAAAAGAGATACAGAAAAATTTCGGCATTACATATCTATTTATAAGCCACGACCTCAGGATAATAAGATATATGTGCGATAAAATTGCGGTAATGAAAGAAGGCAGGATTGTCGAAGAAGGCCCGACCAAGACCGTATATTCAAATCCATCCGCTCCATATACCAAACTGTTGCTTTCATCCGTCCTTTTTTATGAATACTCAAGATAGGATAAGAAAAATATTAGGGCTTCTCGATAAGGCCTACGGAGCCCCCGCTTCATTCGCCAAAGACGATCCTGTGGATGTCCTTATCAGGACGGTCCTCTCGCAAAATACGACCGATAAAAATTCGCTCAAGGCATTTGCGGAGATGAAGAAGGTTTTCAAAAGATGGGACGGAGCCCTGGCTGCCGGTACAAGGCGGATCGCGGGCATTATAAAACATGCGGGGCTGGCCAATATTAAGGCCGCGAGAATAAAAGATATTCTCGCAGAGATAAAGAGGCGTGAGGGAAAGATAATACTGGCAAGACTGGCCGGGCTGGACGTGGAAAGCGCATTGGGATATCTCGAGTCGCTGAAAGGTGTCGGGCCGAAGACGGCGGCTTGCGTCCTTCTGTTTGGGTTCGGCAGGCCCGTGATGCCGGTAGATACGCATATCTTCCGGGTGGCGAAGCGGCTGGGTCTTATTGACCGGAAAGCGGGCATAGGAGAGGCCCATGAAGCATTGACAAATATTGTACCAAAGCACTTGATATACGGATTCCATTTAGGTATAATAGAACACGGTCGCAGGACCTGTAAATCGCAAACCCCAAGGTGCGGGGTTTGTGTTGTTTATGGGCTTTGCAGGTTCGGGAAGAAGGAATACTTCAAGTCGAGGTATATAAATGATACGTAAGGCAAAAGTCACTGACATAAAGGCGATACAGAAGCTGATAAATTATTACGCCACGCGCGACAAGATGCTCCCGAGGTCCCTGAACGAGCTTTACGAGAATGTAAGGGATTTCTTTGTCTATGCGGAAGGTTCCAAGATATATGGCTGCTGCGCCCTGCACATCGACTGGGAGGACCTCTCCGAGATAAAGTCGCTCGCTGTCGCGCCGTCCAGAACGGGCAAAGGGACGGGAAAGAAGCTCCTGGAGGAATGTATCAAGGAGGCGAGGGCCCTGAAGCTTAAGAAGGTATTTGCGCTTACGTATGTTCCGGGTTTCTTCGAACGTTTTGGATTCAGGGTCGTGGATAAAGCCGAGCTCCCGCACAAGATATGGAGCGAATGCATAAAATGCGTCTATTTCCCGGGGTGCAAGGAAATAGCCGTGATGAGAGAGCTATATTAGTGGATAGTGAATAGTGGATAGGAAAATTAAAAAATGGGCTATACGATAACAGAAAAGATATTACTGAAGCACACGAAGGAGAAAGAGATCCATCCGGGCAAGTTCATCGATGCCAAGGTCGATCTCTGCCTCGGCAATGATATTACGGCGCCCTTCGCGATAGAAGAGTTCGAAAGGCTCGGCGCGAAAAAAGTATTCGACAAAAAGAAGGTTGTGCTTGTGCCTGACCATTTTACTCCCGCCAAGGATATGAAGAGCGCGAATCAATGTAAGGTGCTCGCTAACTTTGCCAGGAAATACAGCGTGAAGAACTATTTCGAGATCGGCAGGATGGGGATCGAACATGCGCTGCTGCCGGAGATGGGTCTGGTATTGCCGGGGGATCTCGTGATAGGCGCGGATTCGCACACATGCACTTACGGCGCCCTGGGAGCTTTTTCGAGCGGCGTCGGATCTACGGATCTTGCCGCGGCGATGGTAACAGGCGAGGTATGGCTGAAAGTCCCGGAGTCGATCAAGTTCGTATATTACGGCAGGCTAGGGAAATGGATCGGCGGTAAA
>JAQURV010000107.1 GCA_029004355.1 Candidatus Omnitrophota bacterium | reverse complement strand
CAAAGCTTTTCAGCTTTGAGCTTCGAAGGACCCATCCCTACGAAGCCGTGCACGAAAGTAGCACGGCGAAGTAGGATGGGGTTTGACCTTTCGGCTTTGCCGTAGCATAAGGCCTGTTCAGGTTATTTAAATAAGGCTGATTAAATCAAGAATACCGATATTAAAAGCCGTGCATGCGCGCGGATAAAGCCCTATAAAACAAAAGGCGAAGCCGCGGCAGCCTCCGGCTCTACGAGCCGTAGGCTCGGAGAGGACCCGAAAAATTTCAGGCCGTGAACAAAGCCTTCACAATAACGACAAGACCCATAGAAATTTCTTGACATAAGGCAGGATTTGTAGTATAAAATATCCATACTTTCTTGAAAGGGGGAAAGTGGGTTAACTTAAGTTAAACCCACTTTTTTATTGTCTTTTTAAGGGGCTATAATTATGGAAGTCACCGATCGCGTTAAGTCATTGATCGAGCAATACTTAGAAAAAAGCGGCATCGAACTTGTCGATATTACCTACAAGCGCGAGCAGGGCGGCATGGTCCTTCGGTTGCTTGCGGATACGGCCGACGGCATAACTATAGATGAATGCGAGCGTTTGAATAATTACCTTAGCGAAGTCCTGGACAGAGAAGATGTAATAGCCGAGCGCTTTATCCTCGAAGTTGCTTCTCCCGGTCTTGACAGGCCTCTCGTTACGGATAGGGATTTTACGAGGGTAATGGGCAAAGAGCTTTATATAAGAATGTATGAACCCATAGACGGTACACGGGAGCATCAAGGCAGGCTAATGGGCATGAATAGCGATAGCATTGTGATTGAATCGGAAGGTGTCAGCACAGTCATTCCGAGGACAAAAATAGCGAAGGCAACGCTGAAACTTGAATTTTAGTTACTGGCAACTGGTTACTGGTAACTGGCAACCAAGGTTGATAGAGGGGTAAATTATGAACGAAGAACTGTTGACGGTATTAGAGCATATAGAGCGCGAAAAAGGCATAGAGAAAGAGTTCCTTTTTAAGGCCATCGAGTCTGCCCTTACGAGCGCCGCGAAGAAGATAATGGGAAATAAGGAAGCCGATGTCGTCGCTACGATAGACCGCTCCACCGGCACGATAAAGATACTGAGCGAGGGTAAGGAGATAAAGTCTGCGGAATTCGGCCGTATCGCGGCCCAGACAGCAAAACAGGTTATAATCCAAAAGATACGCGAAGCGGAACGCGACATAGTTTTCGACGACTATCAGAAGAGGGTGGGGACGATAACCAGCGGTTCTGTTCACAGGTTTGAGAAAGGCGATATCATAATCGATCTTGGAAAGACGGAAGGGGTGCTCCTTAAATCTCAGCAGTGCCCGAAGGACCGCTATAAACAGGGCGACAGGGTAAGGGTCCTTATCCAGGAAGTCACCAAGACGCCGCACGGCCCGCAGATCATCCTTTCGAGGGCTGATCCTGTGTTTGTAAAAAAATTATTCGAGATCGAGGTCCCGGAGATAACGGAGGGCATCGTTGAGGTCAGGTCGATCTCCCGCGAAGCGGGCGAGAGGACGAAGATAGCGGTCTGGTCGAAGGACGAAAAGGTGGATGCGGTCGGCGCATGCGTGGGGATGAGAGGTTCGCGGGTGAAGGATATCGTCCGCGAGCTTCAAGGCGAACGCGTTGACATAATAAGGTGGAGCGACGACCTCAAGGAATATGTCAAAGAGGCGCTTAAGCCCACGGAGATATCCGAGATAAAGATCGACAAGACCAGTAAAAAGATAGAGGTCATAGTTCCCGACGAACAGCTTTCGATAGGGATCGGAAAGCACGGCCAGAATATCCGGCTTGCTTCCCGCCTGATCGGGTGGGAGATGGATATAAGGGGCAAGGAAGAGAAGAAGAAGGAGGCTGAGGCCGCCAAGGCTACGGCCGACGCAGAAAAGGTAAAAGAGGAAGAAGCGCCTGAGGCCCAGGAGCCCGCGGAAGAGGCGAGGCTTGAGGTTGCGCTTACGGAACTGGACGGTGTAGGGCCGAAAGTCGAAAAGGCATTGATCGCCGCCGGTTATGATACCGTGGAAAAGGTAAAAGCTTTGACGGCCGAAGACCTGACAAAAGTCGACGGCATCGGCGCTAAGACCGCGGAAAAGATATTAAAGTCGGCGAGGGATAGATGATAAAGAAGCCTAAAGAGAAAGAGACGAAAGAGCCTAAGGCGAAGAAGAAGGCGGTCGCAAAGAAGGCGGCTGGTCCTGCAAAGGCAAAGCCTAAGAAGGCAGTTGCGCCCGCAGTCGTTTTAACGAAGGAAGTTTCGCCAAAAAAAGAGGTCCCTAAAAAAGAAGCGCCCAAGAAAGAGCGTCCCATCCTCCAGGCCGTGAAGTCACCGCCGGAGCCCAAGAAGGCCGAAGCCCAGGTAAAAAAAGTCGAGGTCCAGGCAAAGAAGGCCGAAGAAGCCGTTCCTCAGAAGAAGATAGAATCACCCGTTATAAAACCTAAAGCGCCCGAAACAAAACCTCATATTCCCGTTCCGCCGCCGGCAGCCGAAAAACCCAAAGAAGAAGAAAGAAAAGTCGAAGAACCTAAGAAGAGGGTCCTCGAGATAGATGCTCCCGTCGCACTCAAGGAGCTTGCCGTGAAGATCGGCGTGAAACCCAACGAACTGATAGTTAATTTAATGGCAAAGAATATCTTCGCTACCATAAACCAGCCCCTGGGTGAGGATGTCCTGAAAGATATACTCCAGCAATATGATATCGAATATAAGAAACCGGCGAAGCTTGAGGACCAGGTTGTAAAAGAGCATAGGGAGCTTGAAGAGAAACAGGACCTCAAGCATCTCGCATTGAGACCGCCGGTAGTTACTTTTATGGGCCATGTAGATCACGGAAAGACGAGCCTCCTGGATTTCATACGGAAGACGCGGGTCGCTGACAAAGAAAAGGGCGGTATAACTCAGCACATCGGCGCTTACGAAGTAAAACTGAAGAACGGTTCCGTCACTTTTCTCGATACGCCGGGCCATGAAGCGTTCACCGCAATGAGGGCGCGCGGCGCGAACGCAACGGACATAGTGGTGCTTGTGGTCGCCGCGGACGACGGTGTCATGCCGCAGACCAAGGAGGCCCTTGACCACGCGAGGGTGGCGGGTGTTCAGATAGTCGTTGCGCTCAATAAGTGCGACCTTCCAAGCGCCAATCTCGATAAAGTGAAGGGGCAGCTTTCGCAGCTTGGTCTGACATCGGAAGATTGGGGCGGCAAGACGATCACCGTGCCCGTATCCGCGAAGACAGGGCAGGGAGTGGAGACGCTTCTTGAAATGCTGCTTCTGGAAGCGGAGCTACTTGAGCTTAAGGCCAACCCGCACCTGAGGGCAAGGGGTGTTGTCATAGAGGGTAAGCTGTCGAGCGGCCAGGGTCCTGTGGCGACGCTTCTGGTAAAGAACGGTACGCTACGCATCGGAGATATGATCCTGACAGGCATGCATTACGGCAGGATCAAGGCCATGATGGATCACACCGGACGCCGTATAAATGAGGCGCCGCCGTCGAAGCCCGTTACGATCCTGGGACTTTCAGGCGTGCCGATGGCGGGAGACGAATTTTTTGCAGTCAAGGACGAGAAGAAAGCGCGGATCCTTTCGACATTGAAACAGGATGAGGCCAGGTCGAAAAAATTGAAGATGACCCAAAGGATCACGCTGGAAGATTTCTATAAACAGATGAAGGAAGGCATAGCTAAGGAGCTTGCTATAATACTTAAAGGAGACGTCCAGGGGTCGATCGAGGCGCTCAAGCAGTCGCTCAACGACCTCAGCACAAAAGATGTCAAGATAGACATAGTCCATGGGGACGTCGGCAATATCAACGAGTCGGACATTATGCTTGCCGTGGTATCGAATGCCGTTGTCCTTGGATTCAATGTGAAGATCGAAGAGGGCGCCGCGGAGCTTGCGCAGAAAGAAGGCATCGAGATCAAGCAATACGGCATAATATACGAAGCTATCCAGGATGTAGTGGCGGCCATGGAAGGTCTTCTGGAGCCGTTCTCAAAAGAGATATTCGTAGGCCGCGCGCAGGTAAAGCAGGTCTTTAAAGTTACGAAAGCCGGGACGATAGCAGGTTGCATAGTTTCACGCGGCAAGATCGTAAGGAGCGGCGTGGCTAAGCTTATCCGCGATAAGAATGTTGTCTATGAAGGCAAGATCGCGTCCTTAAAGAGATTCAAGGACGATGTACGCGATGTGAATGAAGGCGTCGAATGCGGGATCGGCCTTGACAGGCATGACGATATAAGGGTCGGGGATCTCGTCGAGGTATATTCGATCGAGAAGGTTGCTCGCAGGCTTAATTCAAAGAAGCCGTAAAGGTTAAGGCATATGAAACGAATCTTGAGCGGGATGCGTCCGACGGGAAAATTGCACCTCGGCCATCTGGTCGGCGCCCTCAATAATTGGGTGAAGCTCCAGGATGAATACCAGTGCTTCTACATGATAGCGGATTGGCACGCCCTGATGAGCGAATACGAAGATCCGAAGCTCATGAAAGAATCCTGCTATGAAATGGTCAGGGATTTTGTGGCCTCCGGTCTCGATCCCGGCAGGTCGGTCATCTTCGTCCAGTCACACGTGCCCGAGCATCTTGAGCTTGCCATGATATTCTCGGATATTACGCCGCTTGCGTGGGTGGAGAGGGTCCCTACATATAAAGAGCAACTCCGGGAGATCAAGGGCCGCGACCTGACTACTTACGGATTTCTGGGATATCCCATACTACAGGCGGCGGACATTGCTGTTTACAAAGCTGACGCGGTGCCGGTAGGCGTGGACCAGGTTCCGCACCTTGAATTGACGCGTGAAATAATACGCAGATTTAACGGATTGTATAAACGGGATATATTCCCGGAACCGGCAGCGATACTTACGAAGACGCCAAAGCTTCTCGGCCTGGATAACAGGAAGATGTCGAAAAGTTATGCCAATTTCATCGCCCTCTCCGATACGCCCGAGGTGATCAAGAAAAAGGTGAACGTGATGATAACCGATGCCGAGAGGATAAGGCTTCAAGATAAAGGGCATCCGGCCGTCTGCAATGTCTTCAGCTATTTTTCGACATTCACTAAGCCCGACAATGTGTCAAAGGTGAAAGATTGGTGCGAGGGGGCTTTGAGGGGATGTACGGAATGCAAGAAGGGTCTGGCCGAAATATTGATAGAGAACCTCGATCCGATACGAACCAGGCGCGACAAGATGCCGGATTCGGAAGTCGAGGGCATAATAGCTGAAGGCGCGAAAAGAGCGCGAAAGGCCGCCGGCGAGACGATGGCCGAAGTCAAAAAGCTTATCAACCTGATGCCGTAATAGTCTAATGACATATAAAGTTAAGCTCGACATGTTCGAAGGGCCGCTCGATCTGCTTCTTTACCTGATCCAAAAAGAAGAAGTGGATATATACGATATCCCGATAGCGAA
>JAQURV010000106.1 GCA_029004355.1 Candidatus Omnitrophota bacterium | reverse complement strand
CAGTATCTTGAATATCTTGAATTGATGAAGCTGCTGGATCTGAGCATTGCCGGTGAGTTCCTTGTGATGGCCGCGACGCTGATGCACATTAAGTCTAAGATGCTTCTGCCTCCGGAACCAACCGAGGGCGAAGAGAAACCGGAAGAGGATCCGCGCGCGGAACTCGTGCGCCGGCTCCTGGAATACAAAAAGTTTAAAGAGGCGGCTTCCGAACTTTCGCAGATGGAGTCGCACCACAAGCATTTCTTTGCGCGGGTGGGGCCCGGCATCGACGTTGAGGACCTGCCTCCGGCCGAAGAAACGTTCTTTGAGGCGAGCCTCTTCGACCTCATAACGGCATTCACTAAAGTATTGAAGGATGTTCCGAAAGACATCTTTTACAAAGTCGTAAAGGATGAGTTTACAGTTTCGGAGAAGATACACGACATCCTCCATATGGTTCTTGACAAGAAGAGAGTGCTCTTTACCGATCTTTTCAAGGCGGCAAAAACGAAATTTGAGATCATAACGATATTCCTGGCCCTTCTGGAGCTTACGAAACTGAGGGAAATAATAGTCGTCCAGACTGCGCCGTTCGCAGAGATAGAGATAATGAAAAATACAGAGGCCGTTAAGCCCGCAGATGAGGAAAAAAGAGTTAGCGATTGAGCGATTGCTGAGCGGCAGCAAACCTTAGCGATTATGCAGCTATTCTAGACTTTTGCGATTAAGTTGCCATTGCGTCTCAATAACTAATCGCCTAATTGCTAAGAGTAGCGTGAATCTGTAATAGCCCAATCGCTAAGTCAGAATGAGGCAGAGAAATGGAGAAGGAGCAAAGTAAAAGGATAGTAGAGGCGCTTCTTTTTGTCAGCGATAAGCCGGTCTCGTTGGACACGCTGAAGGAAGTGCTGAGGGAAGTGGAGTCGACGGAGATAAGGACTATCATCGAGGAATTAAATGCCGAGTATATCTCTTCGACGCGAAGTTTTGCGATAAAAGAGATAGCGGGCGGTTTCCAGATGTTGACGGACCCCGTTTATAGCAAATGGATATCGGCTTTATACAAGAGGCCGCCGGACAGGCTTTCGGGACCGGCCCTCGAGACGCTCGCGATAATAGCATACAGGCAGCCGCTTACCAGGATCCAGATAGAGATGATAAGAGGCGTTAATGTGGACGGGGTCCTGCATACCCTCGAAGAGCGCAATCTTATACGATCCCGCGGCAGGGCCGAAGGGCCCGGCAGGCCCATACTTTACGGGACTACTACCGAGTTTTTACAACACTTCGGATTGAAGTCGCTTGAAGAACTGCCGAAATTGAAGGAATTTAAAGAGAGCGACCTTGATTTTGTCAAAGAGAAAGAAAAGCATGAGGTAGTGAATGCCGAGACGGGAAAACTTGAAGCCCAGGCGCAACCGGAACCGGTGCAATCGGTACCGGCTAAAGAGGGGGATCTAAATGGAAATCAACAAATTACGCAAAACGGTTGATTCGATCGATTCTCAGGTGGTGAAGCTCCTTAATAAGAGGGCTGAGGTGATACTTGGCATAGGAAAGCTTAAGGCTAAGACGAAAGGCTCCATATACGTGCCGGAGCGCGAGAAGGAAGTCTATAAAAAATTGACCGGCAGGAACGCCGGGCCATTATCGAACGATTCGCTGAAAGCCATCTTCAGGGAGATCATGTCGAGCTCCTTCGAACTTGAAAGGCCGCTTGTCATAGCTTACCTCGGCCCAGAATGTACGTTCACTCATCTGGCGAGCATAAAGAAGTTCGGTTCGAGCGTTACTTATAAAGCGTGCGAGACCATAACCGACATATTCAGCGAAGTTGAAAAGGGCATGGCGGATTACGGCGTCGTCCCTATCGAGAATTCTATCGAAGGTGCCGTGAACCATACCCTTGATATGTTCATCGACTCTCCTTTGAGGATCTGCTCTGAAATATATCTGGAGATAATGCACAGCCTTTTATCCGGGAGGCAGGGGAAGGATAAGATAAAGAGGGTCTATTCAAAGGCGGAGGTATTCGGACAATGCAGGCTGTGGCTGGAGTCTAATCTGCCGAGGGTTGAGCTTGTTGAGGTCTCGAGCACGGCGAAGGCGGCGGCGATCGCCGCGAGAGAAAAAGGCCCGAGCGGTTGCATAGCGGGCGAACTGGCCGCGGAAAAGTATGGGCTCCGGATCCTCCAGAGGTCTATACAGGACAGCTCGCATAATGTTACGCGTTTTCTGGTCGTGGGCAAATATGACGCAAAGCCTACCGGCGCGGACAAGACATCGATAATGTTCTCGGTTAAAGACAAATCGGGCGCATTGCACGACATGCTGGTCCCGTTCAAGAAGTATAAGATCAATATGACCAAGATAGAGTCGAGACCCTCAAAGGTGAGGGCGTGGGAGTACTATTTCTTTGTGGACCTTGAGGGCCACACTAAAAACCCCAGGGTAAAAAAAGCGATGGACGAACTGGACGCTCAGGCTTCCTTTGTGAAGATCCTCGGTTCGTATCCGGTCGAAGAAAGTGTATGATGAAGAATCTGGCAAGGCCCGGTTTACTTAATGTAAAAAATTACGTTCCCGGCAAGCCCATCGAAGAGGTCGAGAGAGAGATGGGCATAAAGAGCGTAATAAAGCTTGCTTCTAACGAGAACTGTTTCGGCCCTTCTCCCTTGGCCGTCGGTGCGATACGGGAGGCCCTGAAGAAAATAAACAGGTATCCGGATAGCGCCAGTTACTATCTTAAGAAGAAGCTGGGCGGCGTCTTAAAAGTGAGCGAAGATAGCCTGATCTTCGGCAACGGTTCCGACGAGATAATATGTCTGGCCCTGAGGGCGTTTGTCGGAGAAGGGGACGAGGTCGTTATAGCAAGGCCGACCTTTCTTATATACGAGATAGCCGCGCAGGTCCAGGGCGCGAATGTCAGATCGGTCGCTCTTACGAAAGATCTCAGATACGATCTAAAAGAAATGAAGAAGGCTATTAATTCGAAGACCAAGCTCGTCTTTATCGCCAACCCCGACAACCCGACCGGTACTTACGTTACAAAAAAAGAGCTGGATGAATTCATGCATGGTTTGCCGGAGAGGGTAATAGTCTTTTTGGATGAAGCGTATTCCGAATTCGCGGCCTACAGTTTTAAGGATTATCCTAACGGCATAGATTATCTGAGGGACCCGCGGATAATAGTTGCCAGGTCATTCTCCAAGGTATACGGGCTGGCCGGATTGAGGATAGGATACGGGATTGCCGGTCCTGAGATCATAAAATATATGGAGCGTGTGCGCGAGCCGTTTAATATCAATATTCTTGCTCAAGTTGGGGCGCTGGCGGCGCTCGACGACAAGGCGTTCCTGAAGAGGACCATGGTTCACGTGGAGATGGAAAGGGAATTTCTGTATTCTGCCTTCAGGAAGATGGGGCTGGAATACAATAGGAGCGCCACGAATTTTGTCATCGTCAATGTAGGAAAAGATTGCAAGGCCGTATTCGGCGATCTGCTTAAAGAAGGCGTGATAGTTCGCGACATGAAGGCGTGGGGGCTGGATACGTTTATCCGCGTTACCGTAGGAACAAAGGCTGAAAACAGGAAATTTGTAGCAGCCTTAAAAAGAGTATTAGCGCATAGCGATTAGCGGTTAGTATTTTTACTATCCGCTAAACGCTAAAACAGGAGCTTGACTATGATTATCGTAATGAGGCCTGACGCGACGAAGAAAGAGCTGGACCACCTGATCGGGAAGGTGAAAAAGCTTGGTTTGAAACCGTGGATATCGAAAGGCGTTGAGAGGACTATCGTCGGTATTATAGGCGAAGAGGACATCATAAGGGTCCAACCGCTTGAGGTCTTCCCCGGCGTTGAAAAGGTCCTGCAGATACTCAAGCCATACAAGCTTGCTTCCAGGGATTTCAAGAAAGACGGCAGCGTCATCACCATAGGCGGCGGGGTAAAGGTAGGCGGGAAGAAGCTCGTGGTAATGGCCGGACCGTGCTCCGTGGAGAACGAGAAGCTTTTAATAGCTATCGCAAGGTCGGTGAAGAGAGCGGGCGCGACGGTCCTGAGAGGCGGGGCCTTTAAGCCGCGGACATCCCCATATTCATTCCAGGGGCTCGGCTTGAAAGGTCTGAAATTTCTTGCCGAAGCTAAGAAAGAGACCGGGCTTCAGATCGTTACCGAACTTATGGATATAAGAGATCTCGATATGGTCTTAAAGTATGCCGACATAATACAGATCGGCGCGAGGAATATGCAGAACTTTAACCTGCTAAAAGAGGTGGGTAAGACGAAGAAACCCGTCCTGCTTAAGCGCGGCATGGCCAATACGATAAAAGAGCTCCTGATGTCGGCCGAGTATGTCCTATCCGAGGGTAATTTTAATGTCATCCTTTGCGAAAGGGGCATAAGGACATTCGAGGATGCGACGCGCTTTACTTTCGATACGGCGGCGGTCCCGGTGATAAAGAACCTGAGCCATTTGCCGATCATAGCGGACCCTTCCCATGCTACCGGGAAGTGGGGGCTGGTAGGCCCGTGCGCCATGGCAGGGATAGCGGCCGGCGCGGACGGTCTTATAGTCGAAGTCCATCCCAACCCGGAAGAGGCTATGTCGGACGGCGAACAGTCCTTGCTACCTGCGAACTTTGCGAAGCTCATGAGTGAAATTAAGAAAGTGGCACAGGCGGTAGGGAGGGAACTATAATGTCAAATGTCAAAGCACAAATGTAAAATGAATCTTAAAGCTTTAAATATCAGATACCAAAACTGATGTTTTGAGATTAGACATTTTGATTTTGGATTTCATTTGTCATTATTATGAAAGCTATGCCTATGCGACAATTTAACAGAGTAACCATTATCGGAGTTGGACTCATCGGCGGCTCGATAGGCCTTGCCATAAAGAAGCGGGGCCTGGCGAAGGAAGTCGTAGGTGTTTTCAGGCGCCGCTCGACGCTGAAGAAAGCGCTGAAGCGCAGGGCGGTCGACAGAGGTTTTATGAATGTGCCCGACGGTGTCAGGGGCGCGGATCTCGTAATATTGGCTACGCCGGTCTCTTCTATCGTGAGACATGGCCGCGAAACGATGAAGCATGCCGGGCCGGGCGCTATAATTACCGATGTGGGCAGTACTAAAGGATGGATCGTCAAAGGATTGGAAGGCGCCCACGGATCGTCCCGCGTAGCTTTTGTCGGGTCGCATCCGATGGCGGGCTCGGAGCATAATAGCGTTGAGTATGCCCGCAGCACATTGCTGGAAGAAGCCCCCTGTATCGTGACCAGGACGGCGAGGACCGACAGGAGAGCGCTGGCGAAGGTCGTAAATTTCTGGAGGATGCTTGGCGCAAGGGTGAAGGTGATGACGCCGGCAGAACATGACCGCTGCGTTGCGCTTGTGAGCCACCTGCCGCATATAGTAGCTTTCGGCCTTGCCGGAGCCGTCCCGGAGAAGGATATGGCGTATGCGGCGGAGGG
>JAQURV010000105.1 GCA_029004355.1 Candidatus Omnitrophota bacterium | reverse complement strand
TATAATAAAAATGTCCTTCGTCCGGTTTCAATAACCCCATGATAATATCTATAAGGGTGCTCTTTCCGGATCCTGTCGTGCCGACCAGCGCGACAACTTTGTCCAACGGTATGGTCAAAGAGAAGTTATTAAAGATCGCGGCTTCGGCCGTCTCGTAACGATATTTTATATCCTTCAAGCTAATGGCGTTTATATCCTCTTTGATGCCGAAGTACTTTATGTCTTTCGGGGTTTTCTCTTCTTTCACGAAGTCATTTTTTTTGATTATATCGTAGACGATGTCCACCGCGTTGGCGTGATAATACAGCTGGTGGATGTTATTATAAATTTTGCTTATCGAGGACAACAGTTTTAAACAAACCATGCCTATAATCGTCATCATCGGGATGAGGTCCGCGAAGCTCTTGTTCAATAGCGTGCTTATCATCATGCCGAGGAGAAAAAGGGTAAATATGAACGTTTCCAGGATCGGCCTTGGAAGGTTGGAGACAGTCGTGAATTTGACGAAAGCCCTGGTGTATCCGCTGGTCGCTTTAGAGAATTTGTCCGTAAAATATTTATTCACGTCGTACATCTGTATCTCCTTAATCGCGCCTAGCGCCTCTGTTGCCGTTACGTATAATAGACCGCTCTGCTGCTCCCTGGCGGTCGAATAACTTTTGATCCTTCCTATAAGCAAAATATTAAGAAACATCAATACTATGCCGAATATCAGAACGATTAAGAGGGTAACTAACGGGTACACAAACAGCGAAAACGCAAATACGCCGAAGAAGATCATCGTCTCCGATATCATAGTTATGGCGGGATTGAGAAAACTCGTGGTAAAGCGGCCCATCTCCTCTACTATATTCTTGAACAATAACGAGGAGTTACTCATCAGATGGAACGAATACGGTTTAGCCAGATAATCCCTCATAAGCCTTGTCGCCAGCCGGATATAGATCCCCCCTATTACTTTCTGCTGCATGGTAAATATAAAATAACAATAGGCCGACTTGAAGATAAAGAGCGCTAAAGCGATAGATATCAGGATCAGGAAGAATTCTTTCATATCATGAGCCATTGAAATCTTATAGGCCAACTTGAAATACTTGCTTGTTTGGAACTGTTCCGCGTTCGAGAACAGAATCATAATGGGGACCACGATGCCGATGCTGAATATCTCGGTCAATGACATTACAACCGACCCCACCGAGAGCAAGAGGAGGCTTCTCTTTTCCGACTTACTCAAAATATAACCAATCTTCTTCAGCAGGTTCGAATAGTTACTCAGGATATTATTCATTTTCCCAGATATCTTCCTTTTGATTAAATTTCCTGCCCACTTTGTTATCGTCCATATACCTTTTAACCGCCACCGCAAGCGAACGTTCCGGATCCTCCATCTTCGCGCTCTCATTCATATAGTTTTCAAAAAAACCGTTTATACGGTCTATCGCGGACAGGTCCTCAAAATAATTGATGCATTTCTTCCAACGGCCGTAATCCCCGACCGCCTTGTCGCCTTTGCTCGCCTTCAGGATCGCTTCCTCGAGCTCATCGAGGGTATTAAAAACGATCTTCTGGTCGGCATACTTATGGAACGGGTGCTTCGCGAACCCGGAGCAATCCCAGTTTATCGCGGGGCGGTTTCCTATTGCTGCGGCGATGGCGCATGCCGAATTGATGCCGTAGCCCACGCAGAGGTCCGAAGATGACGCGGCCACTAGCGGAGATAACGAGTGGTCGAGGACCACCAGCCTCTCTTGCTTCCTGAGCATTTCCAATTTATCCAGGATCTCTTTCCCTGAAGAAAGCGACAGAAGCAGCTTATGGAGTGGCTGTTTGCTTTTTATGATGCAGCCGAACCGGGGATTTCTTTCGACTATGCCGAACATCCTTAAATAGAATTCGGATAAGGTAGCCGGAGAGTTATATAACCTGTATCCGGCCGAATCGTCAAACACCGATATGGCGAAATCCACATTCCCTGCGAAGGCCTTCTCATCCGCGTGGTCATCGCCGACGGGAAGCACCCAGACCCCCGAAGGCAGTATATGACGGCACGTGTTGCCCTTCTTTTCGAGCAATTCGCTCATAATTTTACCCCAGACAAAGTAGACGTGCTGCGGAAACAGGTGCGTGGGCAAAAGGTATGACGTATAGGCCGACCAGTGATAGCCGGCCATAATGCCGCCGGCGCGTTCGATGGCCGAAGCCTGCGCCTCTTGTTTCCACGAAGCTTCCTGATGTTGTATCAATATCTTCACCTTATAGCGGCGGAATACGGATTCGTAGATCGATGATAAAAAAGAATATTCGAATCTCAATGCCCCCAGCCAGGCCGGTTTCGAAAAGAGCGCGGGAAACAGGCCGCCTGCGACCTTAATGAAACCGCCCCAACATGATCCGCTCATTTTTATCAATGCCGGCAGCCGAGCATCGATCCACTTAATTCCCCTTTTCTCTATCGCGTCAGTCGTCTCTTTTGTTATCGGTGTATCGCTGCGGTCCAGGTAATTGACTATATCGAAATCCTTTGCTTTTACAGTATCCATCCAAAAGGAATGAATATGGCTGGGATAATACTCAGCCCATATCGCGGGCCTTATGCCCAGGATGCTACCCTTTACGGCAGAGCCGCGTAATTTACATAATATGAAATACGCCGCCATTACAAAAGAGCTGTAATAAAATTTAATGCACCCCATGGGATCGACCGGGCTTTTTACGATGATACCGCGTCCGGCATAAAATCTTCTTACCATGTAATTAAACGGGCCCCTGCCCAAATAAATGACGTTGGCCTCACCAGCTACCATTGTTATGAAAATAAACTTATCCTTAAGCTTTTCGGCCAGATATGACTTTATCATCGCCCTGGACCGCGGGGGCTCCTCTGGGATATCAGTTTCGAAAAAGTCCTCGATACAGGCGTCGAGCTCCTTATAGACCTTGAAAATCAAAGCAAGGCCCCGTACATCCGTCCTGTGAAGCGTCAATTCCGCAGGGAAAAAGACCCTTCGCCCCCCCGGCCTCTGCAGGACCCCAATCAGTTTGACGGCCAAGGGATCCGCCAGGGACTCGTCGTAATTGACCTTAATCTCGACAAACTGGCTTTTGACCAAAAATAGCAAAACATCCGTCAATGCCATCTTTTCAACCCAAATAACTCTTACTTTAGTGCTATCCAATATCAGCTCTGGCGAAAACCGCGAAAGTTGCTGTTATTGTTCAGGTAAAGGTCTTTCGCCTCTTCTATCATCGCGGCCGTCTTCTTCCGGTAGTAGTTCTCCATGAGGCGCTTATTCGCTTCGAACAGCGCCCTGTGGTATTCATCGTCCGTCATGTCGGTAAAATTAACCGCAAGCAAGTCAGAATTAATGTGCTTGTTCACATAAAAATCCTCACAATCCTTCAGGAGGCCTTTCTCTATAGCGTGATAGTAAAGCGCCGAGCCGGGATACGGGGTTACCGGGCGGATAGTCCGCAGCTGAGCGCCGTCATCGTACTTCAGCAGGAACTCGACGCCTTTCCTTAGCGTTTCCGCGTTCTCCCCTATATTACCGAAAATAATATTGAAGCCGGGACTTATGCCTTCCGCGAGCGTAGCCTCGATTCCGCTTACGATCTGCTCCGTCGTCAGCGCCTTATGCATATTCTTCAATATTTGGTCATCCATCGCCTCAATGCCGTAATTTATGAACGTACAGCCTGACTTCTTCATGATCTTCAGCACGTCAGGTTTGGCATAATTCAGCCTGCCGTTGCACAGCCATTTGATATTCAGCCCCGACTTGATGATCTCCTCGCAAAGGTTTACAGTCCTCTGGGCTGACGACATAAGCAATTCGTCGCTGAATGAGATATACGTGACCCCGTAATCCCTCTTCAGCAGGTTTATCTCATCGATGATGGCCTCATTGCTGCGCGGACGGAACCCCTTATCCATCCGGTAGCAGAAATTGCAGCTGAACGTGCATCCTCTGCCCGATAATAACGGGATGACAAAATCACTGTTTGTGCTGTGCGGCATCCTTAAAAGCCGGTAGTATTGCATCGGGAACATGCCGTACGCCGGGAGCGGGATCGTATCTATGTCTTTTATGAGCTCCCTTTTCTCGTTAACCGTGACCTTATCGCCTTCCCTGTATGCGATCCCTTTTACTGCGCCCGGAGACCTCCTGTTCGAGATCGTCTCCAGCAATTCCACGACAGTTATCTCGCCTTCCCCGAGGACGGCAAAATCCGCCTTGGTCTTCCGCAGGAAATATTCCGGCTCGGGAGAAGGCCCGTGGCCGCCGATCATATAGACAGGCCTGTTCTTCGAGCGGTTTATCGCGTCCGATATCATAAGCAGCCTCTTGTACTGGTAGTATCCGGCGATGACGCTTACCCCGATCACATCAAAAACATTATTATCCAAATACTCCGTCAGGTGCTCCTCGGGATAATGATGCATATCCTGGTTATATATCGTCACTTCGTGGCCGTTTTTCGCCAGGACGGCCGCTATATACGCCAGTCCCTGCGGGAACCAGTGGATATAAGAATCGTTATCGTAAACTACCAGTAGTATTTTCATAGCATGCCTTTCATGTTAACCTTTTAAATCCGGAGTGAGCGGCCGGAAACGGGTAGATCTTTCCTACGTTTGAATTCCTAATGTAAGGGGTCAGCTTCCTCAAGGTATCGTCTAATGCGTTAAGATAACTATCCACATCGCTTATCCTGTGCGCGCACGTGGAATAAAATGACCTTGAAGTCAAAAACCCCTTCTTGAGCATCTCATTTGCAATGGCGGTATGAACAAGCTGGCTATCGACGGCGGCTATCTCCCAATGGCTTAGAGGGGGGATACCCGAAACCCGGATCTCGAGACCGTATCTCTTCCCCAGATCTTCCCATCCCTTTTGGACCAAGGTCCCGACCTTTACCAGGTATTCGCCCGCTTTAAGCCTTTTATGTTTCCTTAACGTAGCCAATGCCGCGGACGGGCCGATCCTGTCCGTCCAATAAGTGCTGCTGATAAAGGTGCTTTGGGCTGAAGACATTATCTTCGCCTTTCCGATAACGGCCGCCATGGGATAACCGTTGCCTAGCGCTTTCGCGAATACGGCAATATCCGGGTCGATCCCCAGCTTCAAATGAATGCCTCCGGAATTTACGCGCAATCCCGAAGTGACTTCGTCAAATGCAAGAGGAATGCCCTTCTTCTTCGTTATCCCGCGTATGCCTTCCAGGAATCCGCTTGCCGGCCAGAAACTGCGGACCGGCTCCATTACGACACCGGCTATTTTATTATCAAATTTATCCACCAACGACTTGAAATCCTTTAGATCGTTATATTTAAACGGAATGACCGTTCCGGCAAGGCCGCGGGGAACGCCGGCCGGCTCAAGGCCGGGCAGCAATTGGCCGTCGAGGGCGCGATTTCCGGCCAGGTTAGCGGATATATACCAGTCGCCCCATCCGTGATAGATCGGAAGAGCAC
>JAQURV010000104.1 GCA_029004355.1 Candidatus Omnitrophota bacterium | reverse complement strand
TAGTAAGGACGCGAAAACTGGTCAAGGGCTTTAAGCACAGCCAGGTTGAGCGGCCATCGAAATTTTACCGAGCAAATCGCATGCCTAATGCGATTTGCGTCCGCTTAAAGGCGGCGTACCAAAAGTTGCCGCCGTCACGAAACGAAAAATTCCCTAATCGAAGAATTTTTCGACGCGAAGCAGCTCTTCGCATTTCTTGGCTATGGGATCGCTGTGGAATCTTTTGCGGATGGCGCCGTTATTAAGGTAGTTATCGAGGGCGACCAGCGACATCGCCTGGTCGAGGCACAGGTATTCGGTGGCGACCTTGCCGGTCCTGGCATCTATGGCGTCGTAAAACCCGTATTCGCCGTAGGCGTTGTATTTTTCAAGCATCGTGCGCAGGTTTTTAATAGCTTCCTTCGGGATGAACTCGAGCGCCAGGAAAGAAGCGTGAGGAGTAACGACTCCCGCCTTATAGCCCTTCATGCCAAGGGGCTTTACGCCGTACTCCGAATACCCGCCGCCCGGCACGCATGACGGCGACATGCCGAATACGGGATAATTGAGTTTCTCGAGCGCGTATTTGGCCTGGATCTTTGCGTGGACTTCATCGTTAAGGCCTAGTGCCTTCGATGCAAGACGCTTCTCGTCAATTATAAGCGTGGGCATAAGCGCTTCGAACATGCTGCCGCCCCAGCTCGGGACGAACTTCATATTATCGTAGACGTAATAGCCTTCTATGGTCTTACATCCAAGATACGTCTTCTCTTTCCTGTCTTTCGGCATCTGAGTCTGCCAGTACCAGGTATCCGGGAACGTCCTAGGAAGCGCGAACCAGTGTTCTTTAGGCACGTTGCCTTTGCCGATAGCTATATAACTGATGGCGCGCGGCTCCGTATATAAAAGCCCGTAATGATACTCGGAATAATAATCGATGTTCGTGTAAAACCCGTGATACATCTGCTCTTCGACCGGATCGTAGAAGAAAGAGAAGTCCATCGGGTCGACGATCTTCCGGCACTTCTCGCCCAGCTCTTTGGGGAAAGCGTTCTTTACGACGATAAGCCCTGCGGCCAGCCAGCCGCTGTCGACGAACGATATGAAATTGCTCGTCTCCTGGAATATCGTTATATCGTAATAGTTGTAAGGGAAGTTTTTATACTTTTTGAATTTTTCTACGGAATCCAGGGTTAGGTTGAGCCGTTTTACCGCGTCTTCTTTCGGGATGAATCCGAGATCGTAAGCCGAGACTACGCACATCAGGTAGAGCCCGATGTTGGTGACGCTTGTGTAGTCGCCTATCAGCGTCTCCTGCGAGATAGTCGCCGTTTCGCTAAACTGGATATTATCGAGCGGCAGGCCGTATTCTTTATCGACGATGAGATCGAAATATTTCCACGTGTCCCTGGCTACCTCTTTTAAGAATGCCCTATCGTCTTTGGGAAAACTTTTTTTAATGAAGACCTTATCCGGGAATCCGCCGAGCCGCGCTATGAGAAACCTGGCAAACTCTTCGGGCTTAAGCTCTTTTTCGGTCTTCTTCTTACCGTGCCGGACAACGTCGGTTATGCCCGGACCCGGATCACCGGTGCGGACAAACGCAAAATCGTCGAAATAGAGAACTCCTTCGGGCGAATCGACGCGTCTCTTTTCGAAGGTTATGACCATCTCCCTTAAACCATGCCAGTTGAGGATACCGTTCATCACGTTCAGGGGGACCGATATCTTCTGCCATTTATCGGTAACGCCTTTGACTATATAGCTTCCTTTTATAGTATCTTCGTTCCCGTCGGCATCCTTCTGGTTTTTATTAAACTCTATCTTGAAAGTGGTTGTGAAGCCTTTTTTGTCGTCCCCTTTGACCCAAAACTCAAAGTGGTCATACTTTGACGCGTCGAGTTCCCGTAACTGCGTCCAGAAACCGTTGACGGCCGCCTGGGGCGAGTCGACGCTATATTCCAGCTTCAGCGCCGACCCTGACTCTCCGCGCCTGGTCACGTCACTGAGAGACGCCGTTATCCATTGCGCCGTATCTTCGGGGGTCTTTTCCCAGGTACCGGATTCGCCGTTCAGGTTATTGATAAGGCGGGGGTTATTGAAATCGGCGATAGTTATTGAAGAAGGTTCCTTGGGAGGTCCTTCCTTTTCACAAAATACCGGAGAAAAGTTCACGCCGACCAGGACCGCACTTACGATGATAATTTTTACGATAATCTTCATAGCGCCTCGTTAATTGCGGCCTTTAGAATATCAAATTATCGAAAAGCGGTCAATATAATCAGCAGGGCTGCAAATTCTTAATAGGGCTCTTGGTCACATCCCGTTTGACGCTCTTTACCTTAAGCTCGCCCCGCGGCTTATCAAGATCCTTGGGTAAGACGAGCTTATTATTGACGAGCGAAGCGCCGACCACGCCTTCGAAGGCCTGGCGCAGCATCCAACCGGCAGCACCGGTGTAACCGTGCCATATCATACGTCCGCGGTCGAAAGTGGTAAGGATGTCGGCGGACTGTTTATTCGGCTGTCCTCCGTAGAGCTCGACCTCTTTTACCCTGGAGATCGGCGATACCTTGAGCCATAGCCTGTAGGCGGTCTTCCTGTATTCATCCGCCCGGGCGGTATCTTTCCTCTTATCAAATTCTTCCGACAGGATCCTCGCGGCCCTGACCAGCCACTGGACGCCATGACAGTACATACCGTTCTCGCGTACACCTTCCGGGTACTTGCTCGACCTGCCGAGATACGGTTTGGTATCTTCGCGCAAGGCCGGCCAACCCAGAAGTATCGCGTTATCTTTCTCGAGGATGCTCAGGGCCGTATTGAAGATCGTGACCCCTCTTTCGAAATTGATACCGCTCATGACGGCCCACGACGCGGTCAGGGCGTCTATCTCCCACACACCGCTCCCTTTTATGCCTATCTCCGTGCCGTCATCGTGTATAGCCCTTAAGTAGCGGTCGTCCCTCCACGTCTTCTCGAGGGCCGTTTTCAGGGCCTCCATCTTCTTTACATAATGGTCTTTACAATCCTTGCCTTCACGCTTCCCTATGACATCGACCATGTCCTTCAATATATAATAGAGGAAGAAGCCGAGCCATACGCTCTCGCCTCTCCGCTCGCTTCCTATTTCGTCAAGGCCGTCGTTCCAGTCGCCGGTCTGGATAAGCGGCAGGCCATGTTTGCCCATCCGATCGTCCAGGACAAGGTTAAGTGACTTCAGGCAGTGTTTATAGATGCTGTCGGCGCGCGTCGTCCTGTGGTACAGGTGCCCCCATCCCTGTTTATTCTTGGGAAGTTTCGCAAAAGGGAACTGCGAGACCACATACGAAGCCATGTCGTCCAGTATCGACTCATCGCCCGTTGCTTTTATATATTCGCTGACACCCCAGACCAGCCATATAGGATTATCGGAGGCATGCGACCTGCACGAGAACGCGGTCCGTCCGTCCGTCAAGGTGAAGAACCAGTGGAATACATCGCCTTCTATGAACTGCTGCGAGGCATGCAGGACTATCTGCTTGCGCGCCAGGGCCGGGTCTATCCATATAAGATTGACCGTATCCTGCAGCTGGTCCCTGAAGCCATAGGCGCCGCTCGTCTGATAGAAACCCCGGCGGGCCCATATACGCTCTGCCAGGGCCTGGTACTTAAGCCAGTCCTGATAACGGTCGAACTCCGGACTGTTGGTCTGGACCTCGAGCGTCTCCATTAAACTGAGCCACCACTTCTTTGTCTCTTCGAGGCTCGCGCGCGCCGCGCCTACGTCTTTATACTTCTTTATGAGCTCTAATCCGTCCTTCTGCTCATCGGTCTGGCCCAGCACGACCGCAACGGTATATTCTCCTCCGGCGGGAATATCCACCTCTCCCAGGAACGATGCTATCTGGGAGTCGTCGGTCAGATTTCCTTTGTCGGGCTCTCCCTGTTTCACCATGAACGGATGCACCACGTCACGGCCTTTGCCGAAGAATTTGCCGCGGTTCGTCTCGACGCGCTTCGCCTCCATGGATGTGGACGCAAAGGCCCACCCCGTGCGGAAGATGTTGCGCGGGTTGGAATAGAAGAGCGCTTGTAATGCCTTATCGTACCGCTGGACAAGCGGGCCGGCCCTCTCGGGCTGAAATCCCAGCACCATATGGAAATACGGCACGATGCGCAGGCGTTTGTCTTTATTGCCTTTATTCTTCACCGTCAGAAGATATATGCCTGCCGGCTCCTCGGGCGGAACAAATACCACAAGTTCCGTAGAGATATCTCCGCGGGACGCTCGGAATGTAGCTGTCCCGTCCACTCCAAACTCACATTCATTCTTAGCGCTTCTGTCGGCCAGCGGAAGGTACGTCGGGCAATACCACTCTTCCGTATCCGGCTCATAGAGGTAGAACGCCTCTGTCGGTATCTCTTTGGTAACGATGTCGGGCCAATCCGGCGTCAGGCGGTTCTGCTGCGAATTGCCGTTCGAAGACGTGTGAAGCCCGCGGTTCGTGACCATGATGGAATGTATGGCGTTAGATACGGCATGGTCGATAGGCCGCGGAGAGAACGGCGTATGGACGACAAGCGATCTGCCGTCATCGGCAAATGTCGAATACGGCTGAGGCGTTCCCGAAGGGATCTCGCCGTGGCCGATCAGCAGGCTCTTCTTCTTTTCGATCCCGGCGGTTATCTTACCGGCCTGCGGCTTCAACAGTTTCGATATCATTTCAAGCGCTGTCTTTCTATTCTTGGTAAAACCTATGATGAAGCGCACTTTTACGGAACCCTTTGCCGGGAGTTCGGCGTTCACCGATAGGCTGCCTATCGGATCGAACGTCGGGTACGGGCTCGTATCCCTGGCGTTTAAAAACTCCATGGTCTGGGCTATCCGCGGCGACCAGATGCTGCGGCTGCGGCCTATGAAATCGACGCGCGAAGTAAGGAAACCCTCCGCCGGCATACTGCTCGCCAAAAAGCCCATCGTCTTTGCGCTCTTCTGATAAGCGAGTATGGCGTTGGACTGGCTTGCGTATTCCATCTCCGGATACAGCCTCGCATATTGCGTATGGAACCTGTCATGTATACCTCCGACAAGCACCCACTCAAGGTACGGCACGACTTTCAGTTTCCGCGCCTTACCCGTCATATTCTCTACGGTGACTTCCCATATCTCCGCCGTGCTCTCTTTGTCGGGGAGACCGATCTTGATCGTCGTCCTGACGCCGTTGGCGGTGTTAAGGACCTTGAAAACGTCGTCGCGTTTTTCTATCTGAGAGGCCTCAAATTTGCCCTGCGGAAAATTTCCGGCGACCGGCCAGAAGCGTTTTTCGCTCTCCGGCTTTTCAGCGGTATCGAAGATAAAGAGGGCCCTGCCGCAGGGATCCATCGGATCGTAAGAACGCCTCGTAACATCGCACTCTTTATGGATGCCCTCGCTGAATATCTCTCCGCTCTTCCTGCATATCACTTTATATTCCATGTTGGAGAGTTCGTAACTTTCGACATTGCGTGACTTTCTACGG
>JAQURV010000103.1 GCA_029004355.1 Candidatus Omnitrophota bacterium | reverse complement strand
GTTCATGAGGCGCGTATAGATATTCCCGAACTCTTTTAAGCCGAACAGATTGGCCGCGTGGTCGGTATCTTTAAACTTATACGACGTCGTCTGGTAGATCGGGACTGCCCGCGAGCCCGTCGTGGGGTCAGATTCCTGCCCCCCGTGCAGCGCAAGCGTTTCTATTTTTAATCTGTTATCTATCCTGCTCATTTTTTAGCTCCTTTCTACAGTAGCTATTCGCCGGCTTTAGATCGTGTAATTAAAGACCGGGCTGATCTTCAGCGTCTTTTCTTTATGCTTTACGACCAGGTCTTCAAACGTAACAGTATCCACGACGACCGATATGGCCGCGCTCACTTCTTTCCAGACATCGCGGAACATGCAGCTCGTGATATCCTTACATCCCTTGTAGCAATCTTCCCCGACACAAGAGATAGGCTCGATAGGCCCCTCTATAAACCGCACGACTTCCCCTATGGTTATCTTTGCCGGCGGCCGCGCCAGATAAAAACCGCCATTGACGCCTCTCTTTGCCTTGACAAATCCGCCCTTCTTTAAAAGAAGCAGTATCTGTTCTAAAAATTTTGTCGGCATATCCCCGCTAGTCGCTATTTCGTTGATCGAGGCGACCTGGCCTTCGCTGTACTTTAGCGCTAGTTGCAAAATCGCTTTTAAGGCGTAGTCTCCTTTATATGTTATCTTCACGTCTTCCTCGGTTTTTAAACACTATAAATATGATTGACTTAGTAGGGATTATACAACAAACGCTCGTTTTGTCAACAATTATTTTCTTTTTTTTACTTTCTTACGGATTTGATGATATGGTAAGTATTGTCGAGGATATATCTTAATTCCTGTTTATCTACGGACAAAGGCAGGAATAAGTAGGTAATATTGCCCAATGGCCGAAGAATAAGCCTTCTCTTCAGCCCTTCCTTATATATATACCGGCCCACCTTGTCGTTGGCGAGTTCCAGGGCGCCTATCATACCTATTGAACGCACATCGCTTACTACCGGCAGTCCGCGAAATTTTTCAAGGCCGTTCCGCAGCAAGGCTGCCTTCTCCCGCACCTTATCCAGAGTTCTCTCTTCCTTAAATATGTCGAGGCTTGCCAGGGCCGCAGCGCAGGCTATCGGGTTAGCGGTATAAGTATGGCCGTGGTAGAAGGTCTTCTTCTTTTCGTAATCACCATAAAAAGCCCTGTAGATCTTTTCTGTGGTAAGGGTCGCCCCAAGCGGAAGGGTGCCGGATGTGATACCTTTCGAAAGGCACATGAAGTCGGGCTTAACGGAAGCGTGTTCGCAGGCAAACATCCTGCCCGTCCTACCGAAACCTGTAGCGACTTCATCTGCTATAAGGTGGACATTGTGTTTTTTTGCCAATCTCGCCGCGCCTGCCAGGTATTCTTTCGGATAGATGATCATCCCGCCTGCGGCCATCACGAGCGGCTCTAAAATGATCGCCGCGACCTTATTCGAGTTTTTTTTCAATATATCTTCGAGCGGGCCCAGGCACTCCACCGAGCAGCTTTTCCTCGTTTTGCGCATCGGGCAGCGATAGCAATAAGGCGAGGGCGCTTTAAATGACCTAAAGAAGAGGCTTGAGAATATTTCGTTAAACAAACTGACGCCCCCGACCGACATCGCGCCGATCGTATCGCCGTGATATCCGGCGTCCAGGGCTATAAAGCCCGTTTTAGCTTTTTTCCCGATATTGCGCCAGTATTGGAACGACATCTTGAGCGCTGTCTCGACGGCAGTAGAGCCGTTATCGGAGAAGAAGACCCTTTTTAAGTTCTCCGGCGCGATCGAGACGAGCCGCTCCGCAAGGAGGATCGCGCCTCTATGGGTAAAGCCCGCAAAGAGGAGATGGTCCAACCGTCCGGCTTGTTCCGTTATCGCCTTGACGATCCTGGGATGGTTATGTCCGTGGACATTGCACCACCAGCTCGCTATGGTATCGTAGTAAAAGTTGCCGCTGCGGTCGTAAAGTTTTATGCCTCCGGCCTTTTCGATCATGACCGGCGGAAAAGCGCGGCAATCCTTCATCTGCGTGTAAGGATGCCAGTTATACTTGAGGTCTTTTTTTATCCATTTATCCATACGGGGATACTTCCGATAAACTTCTTAACTATCTTTGGATTGTCTTTCAATATCAATGCATTTTCTTTTTTCGGGATATTGTTAAAGACGACCCCCAGAAGCGCCATCTTCCTTGCCCGCAGGGCTTCGATGCTAAGAAGAGTCTGGTTTATGGCGCCTAGCCTGTTGGCTGAGACGAGAAGGACTGGGATCTTGAGTGCTTTGACAACGTCTATGAGCAGCTTCTTCCCGGTAAGCGGCACCAGAAGTCCGCCCGTCCCTTCCACGATCACAATATCGTTCTTCTTCGACAGTTTTTTGAGCGCGGCCTTTATCTTCTTTATATCGATCGCCTTTTTCTCGCGCCGCGCGGCGAGGTGCGGTGAGGCCGCCATTCTAAACGAGTAGACTGCCCGGCTCTTCCTGACGCCCGTCTCGACCCACTTCTGCGTCGCGACTTTGCAGCCGCGGGCCGACAACCGGCGGGCTATCAGCTTCGTTACGAAGGTCTTGCCCACGCCCGTATCCGTACCGGCGACAAATATCGCGTTCATTTTACCGCCTCGCAGAAGAAGACCTGGTATGTCGCTTCGATCGACCCGAACCGTTCCACGTATGCCCGCTCTATCTTTTTCAACAGGCCCGGGCTCCAGGCCTTCTTCATATCCGACCCGGCGCCTCGCGTACCGGAATATTTTATCTTGGCCAGCAGTTCGTGGAGGGACGCGTAGGACTCTCTTATCAATCTTTCCGTTATCCTGGCTCTTTTAAAATATTTCCGCAGCAGCCCCTCGATCTCCGGTCTCCCGGGGAAGGTGTCCGGCGCGATCGAGACGTCCTCTCCGGATACCGAGACCAGGGATGCCTTCAGTTCCGAAAAAGTTTTCGGACCAAAGGCCGAAAAGAGAAGCACTCCGTTCTCCGTCAGCAGCTCTTCCATCTTACCGATGACCCGTTCGAGGTCATTGAACCAATGGAACGCGGCGTTGGATGTCGCGAGGTCGTATTTATCGCCGCTTATGATCTCTTCGACGTCCCCTACTTCGAAAATCACGTTCCTGCCGTCCAGTTTATGTCTGGCCAGTTTCACCATGGCCGCGGATATATCTATGGCCTTGATATCGGCGCGGCTGAACTTATCTTTAAGGATCCTGGTATAGCTGCCGGTCCCGCATCCTACCTCGAGGATCTTTGTAACGCCGTCATCAGGCAATATCTTTGCCAGCATCCCGGCGGCCTCACCCTGGACGGTGGTGTATATATCGTATGAACCGGCGTATTTTGAAAAATTATCTGCCACCACCGCCTTATTAGGCCTTGTTGTCATAAAATACCTCCCTGAAATCGGTCCGCAAAAATGGAAAGTGGCCTGCGCCCTTTAAAACCGTAAGGCCGTTTATCCCCGCCATCTCTTCGATCGGCGCGATCTTGTCGCTGTCACCGTGTATGAAACGCGCCTTGACATCCCTGAGCGCATCGGGGTCGAGCCTGGCCCCGGCCAGGTAATCGAGCCCTTCGAGGAGTTCATCCGTTGAAAATTCTTTTAAATAACGTTTCATCAGCCCTTTTTTAAATAAGGACAAATATTCTCCTTCGCCGGGCGAAAAGCATGCATGGTAAAATTTATACAGATAGGCGGCTTTACTGGTCTTCAAATATTCTTTTATCTTTTCGATGCCGGCCTCCTCGTATCTTTTACGCATCCCCATAAGAGTGAGGCTTTTTACGCGTTCCGGGTGCCTGACCGCAAAATCCGCGGCCAAAAATCCGCCCATAGAAGAACCCAGTATCGCTATCGTCCTCAGCGATCTTTTTTCGAGGTTTTCCAGGAGGGCTTTTTCGAAATCCTGTATAAAAGATCCTGAGGGCAATAGATAATTAAATTCGAGGCCGAGCGGACCGAATATCCTGTGATCCGCCGCCCAGCCGGGAAGAAGAAGGATCGTCTCCGGGAAGCCTCTGCTAATAAACTGAAATTGAACCTGTTTTCTTTCCTCGGATCTTGGCAATGTCATCTGCCAGCCTTTCTAATGTCGGGATGTCGTGGTCGAAGACGAGCGAAAATCGAAGACGAGCCTCGCCTTTCGGCACCGTGGGGGGCCTTATCGGGAGCGCCCAATAACCTTTCGCCTGCAGGGCCTCGGCTATCTTTACCGCAACCCGGTTCTC
The DNA here is from genome assembly GCA_029004355.1 of Candidatus Omnitrophota bacterium. Taxonomy (GTDB): domain Bacteria; phylum Omnitrophota; class Gorgyraeia; order 2-01-FULL-45-10; family 2-01-FULL-45-10; genus FEN-1322. Next base: position 1,263 of record JAQURV010000103.1, on the reverse strand, counting down.
GCCGACGATAACAGGGACTATCTGAGACGCCCCTTTTATCTCGAACCCTTTTTCCTTCAATATTCTTCGAAAGTATTCCGCCTTATTTAAAAGTTCGACCCTGCGGAAAGGTTCTTCTTTTATCAGTTCTATGGCCGCGATGTTACATGCGATAACAGCCGGCGGCAGCGCCGTGGAATATATAAAACTCCTGCACTTATTTACCATATATTCGACCATCGGCCCGGACGCGGCTATATACGCGCCAAAACTGCCCAGGGCCTTGCCGAACGTGCCCATAATAAGATCCACCCTGTCCGCAAGGCCCTCTTCCTCGGCTACGCCCGAACCGTTCTTGCCGAATATCCCCGTCGCGTGAGCCTCGTCGACCATGAGAGCGCAGCCAAATCTATCTTTAAGGCTGATCAGGCTCTTAAGGTCCGGCCTGTCGCCGTCCATACTGAATATCGTTTCGGTAATAATAAGGGCGTTCTTAAATCCGGCCCGCTCTTTTAAAAGGACCGATCCCAGATGCTCCATATCGTTATGGCGAAACCTGAAAAATTTGGCTCCGGAGAGCATCAGGCCGTCGACGATGCTCGCGTGGTTCAATTTGTCGGAAAATATGCAATCGCCCTCTCCATATAGAGCGCTTAAAGCCCCGACGTTCGCCTGATAGCCGGAGTTAAATACGAGCGCGGCTTCTTTCCCTTTAAATTTCGCTATCCGCTCTTCCAGGCGGTGGCATATCTCAAGGTCGCCGCTCAAGAGGCGTGACGCCGACGCGCCGACGCCATAGGCCTCGGCCGCTTCACGAGCCGCCTCTACCATCTTCGGGTGGCTGGAGAGGCCGAGATAATCGTTTGAGGAGAGATCCACATACTCCTTTTGACCGAAGTATATCTTGCCGCCCTTCCTTGCCGTGGCCGGCCTCAATCTTCGCAAAAGACCTTCCCTGGCTCTTTCCGTCAAAAAATCTTCTATTTTTTCCATGCGGCCTCTATCTCTTCTATGAGCTTCCGGTCCTCCGGGAGCCCTCTTCCTTTTACGGTAAGGTATCCGCCGATGAGCATTCCGTTGGCGCCGGCCATAAAGGCCGCTGCCTGAAAATCCTTCAACACCGTCTCCCTGCCCGCGGCCAATTTTACCGTCTTATCTTTCAGTATTACCCTGTAGATCGCTATGGTCCTGATGGCGTCGACGCAGGAGATCTTGTTTGCCCATTTAAGCGGCGTGCCGTCTATAGGGACCAGTATATTTACCGGGACCGAATCAACGTCGAGT
>JAQURV010000102.1 GCA_029004355.1 Candidatus Omnitrophota bacterium | reverse complement strand
GTTAAAGGGATGGCCAGGGATGCCGTCCGCGGCGTCCTCGACCCCGAGAAGATAGACGAAGCCCTCCTGTCCGGCTATCTTTACACAAAGTCTCTGCCTGATCCCGACCTTGTCATCCGGACTTCCGGCGAATACAGGATATCGAATTTTTTGTTATGGCAGATCGCTTACGCAGAGCTTTACATAACAAAAAAATTGTGGCCCGATTTCAAGAAGAGCGATTTCAAAAAAGCGGTAATGGAATACCAGAGAAGGGAGAGAAGATTTGGCGGATAATCTCAGCCTTACAAAGAGGATATCTACCAGCTTTCTTATATTAACGCTGGTCGCGCTCATCATCTTCTTCTTCCCGAACTGGGTCTTTTCGATCCTGGCTTCGGCGATGATCGGTATAGCGCTTGCGGAATTTTTTAACCTTGTGGCGAGGAAGAAGATATTCGTCTATAAATATTTCGGGATAGTTATAGGTATGTGCGTGCCGCTCATAATCTTTTTCCAGATGGGTGGAGAAGGATATTTTACCCTTGAGCCGTTCTTTATAGTGATAGCGTGCCTCTTCATCTTTGTACTGCAGTTTATCCGCCGCGACAGCTCACAGGCGCTTACGAGCATTGCGATAACGCTCTTCGGCCTTCTCTATATCGCGTGGTTCTTCTCTTTCTTCATAAAGTTGAAATTTTTACAGAATGGCGCGTTCCTGGTCACGTTCCTTGTATTGGTGACCAAGATGGGGGACGTCGGAGCTTATCTGGTAGGCAACGCTATCGGAAAGCATAATCTTATTTCCAGGATAAGCCCGCACAAGACCGTGGAAGGGACCGTGGGGGGACTGGCATTCAGTCTGATGACAGCCGTGGCCTGCAAAGGTTTCCTGCCGGATTTTCCGTATGGTCATCTGATCGTACTGGGCATCCTCCTTGGGATACTTGCGCAGGTGGGGGACCTTGCCGAATCGCTTTTAAAAAGGGACTCCGGCGTCAAAGATTCCGGATCGATACTTTCCGGGTTCGGGGGGATGCTCGATCTGATAGATTCACTTCTATTTACGACCCCGATATTCTATTTCTATGTTGTTGTGCTGATGAAACGATGAAAAAACGGATAGCGATACTCGGTTCTACGGGATCGATCGGGACCAATACTCTTGATGTTCTTTCGGCCTTTGACAGCGGATTCGAGGTGGTGGCTCTATCCTGCGAATCGAATTTCGGGCTCCTTGCCCGGCAGGCCCGGAGGTTCCGGCCGAAATGCGTCTGCATAGGAGACGGCGTCCGGGACTTGAGTCTCAAGCGGTCATTGCCATCCGGAGTGCGGATAGTCTCAGGCTGTGAGGGCTTAAGAGAGATCGCTTCCAGGGGTGATGTCGATATCCTTGTACTCGCGATCTCCGGCATGGCGGCGCTTCCTCCGCTGGTAGAAGCGGTAAGGACGGGAAAACGCATCGCGCTTGCCAATAAAGAAGCTCTGGTGAGCGCGGGGCCGCTCATAGTGAAGCTTGCCGGGAAGAACGGGGCCGAGATAATCCCGGTCGACAGCGAACACAGCGCGATATTTCAATGCATCGAGGGCAAGCGGAAGTTTTTATCGCGGATAATATTGACGGCGAGCGGCGGGCCTTTATTGGATATCAGTTCAAAGAAGTTCGATTCGCTGGCCAGACGGGATATTTTAAAACATCCGAAGTGGAAGATGGGCGAGAAGATAACGATAGATTCCGCTACGATGATGAATAAAGGTCTCGAGATAATAGAGGCACAGCATCTTTTTGACGTTACCGAAGACCGGATAGAGGTGCTGATCCATCCCGAAGCCATAATACATTCCATGGTGGAATTTCTCGACGGAGCGATCCTGGCGCAGCTGGCCCTTCCCGATATGCGGCTCCCGATCCAGTATGCGTTGACCTATCCGGTCCGGAGGGGCGGCAGGGCGGCGGTTACAGATCTTTCAAAGATAGGTAAGTTATCGTTCCGGGAACCGGATATCCGCAAGTTTCCGTGCCTTGAACTGGCGCGCGCGGCCGCGCGCGCGGGAGGCACTTGTCCGGCGGTCCTTTGCGCCGCGGACGAAGAAGCGGTGAGCGCTTACCTTGACGGAAGGATAAAGTTCTCGGGCATACCAAAAGTTGTAGGCAGGGTCATTGCGCGGCATAAAAACATAAAAAGAGAAGGCCTTTCTCTCGGCGACATCCTTCGAGCCGGAGAGTGGGCCAAAGAGGAAGCGAGGGCGATTTGTTGTCATTGATATATTTTATTATCGTTTTAGGCGTGCTTATACTGGTTCACGAGTTCGGCCATTTTATTACGGCGAAACACCTGGGGGTGCGGGTAGACAGATTTTCGATCGGATTTGGGCCCAAGATATGTTCCGTCAGAAAAGGGGAGACGGAGTATGTTCTTTCCGCTATTCCGCTGGGCGGTTACATCAGCATGGCCGGAGAGGACCCGTCGCAGAAGGTGACGGGTCAGAAATGGGAATTTCTTTCAAGGAGCGTATTTGACCGTTTTAAGATAATATTTGCAGGGCCCCTCCTGAATTACATCCTTGCCTTTGTGATATTTTCGGTGATATTCATGTTCGGCAGCCCTACCATGACGACAGAGGTAGGCAGTCTTTTAAAAGATTATCCGGCCGAACTGCAGGGCATCAAGACTGGCGACAGGATCCTGTCGGTCGACGGTCAAAAAGTCAAATACTGGGAAGACATGACGGAGGTTATCCGTAAACATACCGAAGGGTCTATGGCGCTTTCGATCTTGAGAGGCGGCGCGATCGTCGAAATGAAGATAATGCCCACGATCCGGAAGACGAAAGATATATTCGGGAACGAAACGACAGTGGCCCTTATAGGGATAGGTCCTTCCCAGAGCATAGAAAAAGTCCGGTACGGATTTTTTAAATCGATCGCTATGGGGTTCGATAAATTGATCCAGCTCACCGCGATCACATATAAAGCGCTATGGTCCATCCTGACGGGGAAACTCTCGCTGAAGGAGTCGATGACCGGGCCGATAGGGATATTCGTTATTACGGGGCAGGCAGCGAAGATGGGGTTCATATATATACTGCATCTCATGGGGATATTGAGCGCGTCACTTGCCATATTCAACGTCCTCCCTTTTCCGGTCCTCGACGGAGGACATATGCTATTCCTTGCCATTGAGAAGGTCAGGGGAAAACCGATCTCCCTGAAGGCCCAGGAAGTCGTTATGAACATCGGGGTCAGTCTCCTGATACTCTTCACGATATTCGTATTTTACAGCGACATAATGAAGTTCGGTATCGCCGAAAAAGCGATGAAACTGTTTAAACATTAAATATGATAGAACGCGCGAAGACCAGGCAGATAAAGGTCGGAGATGTAAAGATAGGCGCTTTCGCGCCCGTCTCTATACAGTCTATGACGAAGTGCGATACGTCCGATGTCAAGGCGGTGGTTGCCGAGACGAAGAGGCTTGAAGACGCCGGCTGTGATATCGTCCGGGTCGCGGTAAAGGATATCAATGACGCAAGGGCCGTAAAGGATATAAAGAAGAAGGTCCGCATCCCGGTCGTTTGCGACATACATTTCAATTACAGGCTTGCCCTCGAATCGATCAAGAACGGCGCGGATAAGGTCCGGCTCAATCCCGGGAATATGCGGAATAAGGAAGAGGTAACGGAGGTCGTAAAGGCCGCAAAAAAAAGAGGGATACCGATCAGGGTAGGCCTTAACTCGGGCTCCATATTCGCAAGGTTGCCTTCCCGGACCACCTACCATGACGTAGATCTCTCTTCGGCATTGGTCGGGTCGGCGCTTGCCTACATCAAAATATTTGAGGAATTGGACTTTCGTGATATAATCATATCGCTAAAAGCATCAGACGTGGCAACGACCGTAGAGGCCTACAGAAAGATGGCGAGGCTTTCCTACTATCCGCTGCATCTGGGCGTCACCGCGTCAGGTTCATACGATTCCGGGATAGTCAAATCCTCCGTCGGTATAGGCGCGCTCCTTCTCGACGGGATCGGTGATACGATCCGGGTCTCGCTGACTGCGGACCCTGTCGAAGAAGTGATAGCGGCAAAGCGGATATTGAGTTCGGTCGGGCTCAGGCGATTCGGTCCGGAAATAATATCCTGTCCGACCTGCGGCCGCTGCCAGGTTAACCTGGGAGAAATAGTCAAACAGCTTGAACGTGAGGTCGCCAGGTCGCCAGGCCGCCAGGTCGCCAGGTCGATGAAGATAGCTGTGATGGGCTGCGAGGTCAATGGCCCGGGCGAAGCGAAAGAGGCGGACCTTGGGATCGCCTTCGGAAAAGGTTCCGGAATGATCTTTAAAAAAGGGAAGATAATAAAAAAAGTTGCTGTGGAAAATGCCGTAAAGGAGCTGTTGAAAAGATTATGAGATGGTCTGAAGCGCTGATACCAACGTTAAAAGAGGATCCGCAGGACGCGGAAGTGATAAGCCATAAACTTATGGTGCGCGGCGGTTTTATACGCAAGCTCATCTCCGGCGCCTATTCTTATCTTCCGCTTGGAGTAAGGGTCCTGCATAAAGTGGAAACCATTATAAGGGAAGAGCTCGCTTCTGCCGGCGCCCAGGAAGTGCTTTTACCCGCGATGCATCCTCCCGAGATATGGAAGAAGACGGGCCGTTACGATCTCCTGGGCCCGGTCCTGATAAAATTCAAAGACCGCCACGGGAAGGAATGCGTCCTGGGGCCCACCCACGAAGAGATAATCACCGATCTGGTCGCTAACAACGTAAAGTCGTATAAAGAGCTCCCGCTCATCCTTTATCAGATCCAGACCAAATTCAGGGATGAGCCGCGGCCGCGCTTCGGCATCATGCGGACGAGCGAATTCATAATGAAAGACGCGTATAGTTTCGACTGCGATGCAGAGGGTTTGGAGAAGAGCTATAAGAAGATGTACGACGCGTATTGCAGGATATTCGAAAGATGCGGATTGCCTTACGTGGCGGTGGAGGCGGACCCCGGCATCATGGGCGGCAATACGTCGCACGAGTTCATGGTCCCGACGCCGGCGGGCGAAGACAGGATAGTGACCTGCCAGAAGTGCAAGTATGCTGCGAGCACCGAGGTTGCGAAATGCAACGATAAGTCCAGGGGCAAGGCGTCGAGCGAGAAGAAGATGCCGATAGCGGAAGTCGAGACACCCGGCATAACTACTATAGAGAAAGTTTCGGAGCTTCTAAAGGTCGGTCCGGACAGGCTTGTCAAGACGCTTATCTATAAGTGCGACGATAAGCATGTCGCGGTCCTCGTGAGAGGGGACTCCGAGGCGAATGAAGCGAAGGTAAAGAATTACCTGAAATGCGCATCTTTGGAGTTGGCCGATGCAAAGACGGTGGAAGAAGTCACCGGCGCTTCCGTCGGATTCTCCGGGCCGGTCAATCTGCGGGGTACGCGTATAATCGCCGACAACAGCGTGATGGGAATGGCCAATTTTGTGACGGGCGCGAATAAGAAGGATGCCCATCTCATAAATGTAAATATGGGCAGGGACTTTGAGACCAAGGAGTTCGGAGATTTC
>JAQURV010000101.1 GCA_029004355.1 Candidatus Omnitrophota bacterium | reverse complement strand
CTCGGGGCTGGGCGTATCCGATTTTTACAAAAGCTCGCATATAATTTCGTATACCAGGAGAGCGCTGGAGAAAGTGCGCGAACCGCTCGAGAAAGTGGCGGGTATAGAGAGGCTTACCAAGCACTTGGATTCGGTCAAAGTTAGATTCGAGTAGACCGGAGACCGTAGACCAGAGACTGTAGACTGGAATGAAACTGGGAGAAAAAAATGGCTAAGAAGATCCGCAGCGCTAATATTAAGCGTAAGACGACAGAGACCGACATTTCCGGCAAACTTGCCATCGATGGTACCGGCAAGACCGATATCAGTACCGGGATAGGGTTCCTCGACCACATGCTGACGTTATTTGCTTTTCACGGGCTGTTCGATCTAGCGATAAAGGCAAAGGGCGATCTGAAGGTCGATATGCACCACACCAACGAGGATGTGGCGATATGCCTCGGCAAGGCCTTCAAAGAGGCCCTCGGCGATTGCAAGGGTATCAAGCGTTACGGGTCGAAGGAGGTGCCGATGGACCTGGCCGCGGCAAAGGTCATGATAGACATAGGCGGAAGGTATGCGTTTGTGTGGAAGGTCCCGCCTTATGCTAACACTTACGCCGCCGAAGGCTATACGATCGAAGACGGCAAAGACCTTCTCGATACGTTCGCGAAGAACGCGAATATAAACCTGCATATCGAAGTCTACTCCGGCCAGGATACGCACCATGTGCTTGAGGCGATATTCAAGGCGTTTGGGATAGCGCTCGATGAGGCGACGCAGATAGACGTGCGCCGCAAGGGAGTACCGTCGACGAAAGGAACGATTGACTGAGAAAGAGGATTAGTGGATAGTGTATAGTGCATAGTGGAAAGGAAATGATTTTTTGTCTTTTCGCTCTACACTATTCACCAATCACTATCCACTAACCACGGGTTTGAGTCAGACTATGATAGCAGTTATCGACTACGGGATGGGGAATTTACGCAGCGTCCAGAAGGCCCTCGAGGTCTCCGGGGCGAAGACCAAGGTCACGTCCGACCCCAAGGACCTTGCGCGATGCGAAAAGATAGTCTTCCCCGGTGTCGGCTCGTTCGGCGAGGCGATGAAAGAGCTTAAGCGGTTGAGGCTCGCCGGGCCTATCAAGGATGCCATCGGCGAAGGAAAGCCGTTCCTGGGCCTGTGCCTCGGCCTGCAGCTTCTCTTTGAAAAGAGCGCGGAAGCGCCCGGGGTCAAGGGTCTATGTATATTGAAGGGCGAGTCGAAGAGGTTTAAGTTTAAAAAGGGTACGCTCAAGATCCCGCACATGGGCTGGAACAGTATCAAAGTTGTCAGGTCACCAGGTCACCAGGTCACCAGTATATTGAAATTTATTCCCAAAGACGCTTACATGTACTTTGTCCATTCGTATTATGTCATCCCGAAGGATAAAAGCGTGATCCTGACGACGACGGATTACGGCATCGATTTCGTTTCGGGGATATGTAAAGAGAATGTTTATGGATTCCAGTTCCATCCGGAGAAGAGCCAGGAGCTGGGCCTGAAGATATTGAAAAATTTCGTGAGATTACGATGCTAGTTATCCCGGCGGTCGATATAAAAGGCGGCAAGGTCGTCAGGCTTACTCAAGGGCTGGCCGATAAAGAGACGGTCTATTCCGAATCGCCTGTCGAGATGGCCGAGAAGTGGGCCGCGTTCGGCGTCAAGTGCATCCATGTGGTCGATCTGGACGGCGCTCTCCAGGGCGAGCCGAAGAACCTTAAGGTGATCGGCGAGATCGCGCGGGCCGTAAAGCCGGCGATAGAGATGGGTGGCGGCATAAGGGATATCGAAACGATAGAACGCGTGCTCGATACCGGCGTCCAGAAGGTATGCATAGGGACGAAGGCGCTCGACCGGAAGTTCTTGGCGGCGGTCTCTAAGAGCGGTTTCAGGGAGACGGTCATAGTCGCCATAGACGCCAAAGACGGCCTTGTCCGCACGAAAGGATGGGTCGAGAAGACCGGCGTCAAAGCGGTCGACCTTATAAAGGAGATCGCGGATTTCGGTATCAGGACGGTAAATTATACGGATATATCGAAAGACGGTATGCTCGAAGGGCCGAATATAAGCAGTTTGAAAGAACTCCTTGCGGCGGCAAAATTGGATATAGTGGCAGCGGGAGGCATAACGACGGTCGATGACGTGAAGAGGCTGAAGACTCTTGCTAAGGACGGCCTTAAAGGTATGATCATCGGCAAGGCGCTATACGAGGGCAAGATCGACCTTACCGAGGCGGTGAAGATATGCTCACAAAAAGAATAATCCCGTGCCTTGATGTAAAAGACGGCAGGGTGGTTAAGGGCATAAATTTTATAAACCTGCGCGACGCAGGCGATGCCGTAGAGAATGCGAAGTATTATGATAAGGCCGGAGCGGATGAGCTTGTATTTCTCGACATAACCGCGAGTTATGAAAAGAGGAAGACGACACTCGAGCTTGCAAGGAAAGTCGCCGAGAGCGTATTCCTTCCTTTTACGGTCGGCGGCGGCATCCGGACGATAAATGACATCAGGGACCTGTTGAACGCCGGTTGCGATAAGGTATCTGTCAATACCGCGGCGGTGAAGGATCCGGGATTTATTAAAAAAGCTTCCGCGAGATTCGGCAGTCAATGTATAGTCGTTGCGATAGACGCGAGATGCAGGAAGAAGACGCGCTCTAGCCAGGAATGGGAAGTATTCGTCAACGGCGGCAGGACGCCGACGGGGCTCGATGCGGTCAAGTGGGCTTTGAAGGTTGAGCGCCTGGGAGCGGGCGAGATACTTTTAACGAGCATGGATTATGACGGCACGAAAGAGGGATACGACATTCCTCTGACAAGGCGGATAAGCGAGGCGGTCAGGATACCGGTGATAGCCTCGGGAGGCGCGGGGAGGCTCGAACATCTGTATGATGCGCTGACCGAAGGCCGCTCGGACGCCGTTCTCGCGGCGTCTATATTCCACTTCCGTGAGTATACGGTGAAGGAAGCTAAAGAATATCTGAAAGAAAGGAAAGTCTCGGTGAGGTTATGAAAGAATTGTTAGGGTCGATAAAATTTGACGACAAGGGATTGATCCCGGCCATTATACAGGATGAAAAGTCGAAGGAAGTGCTTACGCTCTGTTACATGAACAAGGACGCGCTTCTTAAGACGCTCGAGGAAGGCAAGGTCTATGTCTTCAGGCGTTCGAAAGGCCGCCTCATGCTGAAAGGCGAGACGAGCGGCTGCGTCCAGAAGGTGAGGTCCCTGGCCATAGACTGCGAAGGCAATTCCATTCTCTTGGGCGTTGACCAGGAGCGCGCGGCCTGCCACGAAGGCTATTTCACATGCTACTTCAGGAAGCTGAAGAAAGACGGGACATTCGAAGTCGTCGGAAAACGTATATTCGACCCGAAACAGGTGTACCCCGCCCAGCCGTAAAATTGGGGCGGGATGTCGCAAGAGGAGTGGAGCTGTAGCTCCATAAATAATATGTACTATCCATCGAAGAAAGAATTCACTGCGCTCGCGAAGAAGGGCAACCTGATACCCGTCTATACGGAGATCATGGCCGACTTTGAGACGCCGCTTTCCGCCTACGCAAAGATAGACCGCGGCGAATATTCGTTTTTGCTGGAGTCGGTAGAAGGCGGGGAGCGGATCGCGCGATACTCGTTTTTAGGAAGCGAACCGTCTCTGGTATTTTCAAACCGGGGCAATAAGGTCACGTTGCGCGAAGGCAAGGCCGTCAGGAATACCATCGTGATGGACCCTATAAACGAGCTCAAGAAGCTTCTTAAAACTTATAGGGTAGTGAGCGTCCCCGGGCTTCCCAGGTTCTACGGCGGATTCGTCGGCTTTTTGGGTTATGACATGGTCCGCTTCATGGAGAAGATACCGAACAAGAACGCGGATGACCTCAAGATACCCGATTCGGTCTTCATGATGACGGATACGATCCTCATATTCGATCACGTGGACCATAAGATAAAGGTCGTCTCCAATGCGCATATAACGAAAGATCCGGCCAGGGCATACGCCGAGGCCGTCCGCAAGATAGACAGGATCGTGAAAGACTTAAAGAAGACTGCGCTTGCCGCGAAGGCGCACGCAAAGCCGAAGCCGCATGCGAAGGCGTTAAATATAAGGTCTAATTTTGCCAGGAAAGAGTTCGAGGATGTCGTGCGCAAGGCCAAGGAGTATATACGAAAAGGCGACATCATCCAGGTCGTGCCGTCACAGCGGTTTGAAGTGCCCGTCTCGGCCCATCCGTTCCAGATATACAGGGCGCTGCGGTCGATCAACCCGTCGCCCTATATGTATTACCTGAAGCTGGGCGGTTTTTCGCTCGTCGGATCCTCTCCCGAGATCATGGTCAGGTGCGAGGACGGCAAGGTCGAATTGCGGCCTATCGCCGGTACGAGGAAGAGGGGAAAGTCCGAAGAAGAGGACGGGAGGCTTATACGCGACCTGCTTGCCGACCCGAAAGAGCGAGCGGAACATATAATGCTGGTCGATCTTGGGCGGAACGATGTCGGAAGGGTCTGCGACTATAAGAGCGTAAAGGTCTCCGAGCTCATGACGATCGAGAAGTATTCCCACGTCATGCATATAGTGAGCGACGTCTCCGGCACCCTGGCCAGGGGTAAAGACGCCTTCGATGTCGTCCGGGCGGCGTTCCCGGCCGGCACTGTCACCGGCGCGCCGAAAGTCCGCGCGATGGAGATAATAGACGAACTTGAGAACAGGCGCCGCAAGACCTATGCCGGATGCGTGGGCTACTTCAGTTTTTCAGGGAATCTCGACTGCTGCATTACTATACGGACCATATTGATAAAAGATAAGGTCGCATACATCCAGGCCGGCGGCGGAGTCGTTGCCGATTCGGTCCCGGCGCATGAATACGATGAGACCGTAAATAAGGCCAGGGCTTTGGTGAAAGCTATCGAGATGGCGGAGAGAGGGATCGAATGATACTTGTTATAGATAATTACGATTCGTTCACCTATAATCTCGTCCAGTATCTGGGCGAGTTGGGCGCGAATCTCAAGGTTTACAGGAACGACAAGATCACCATAGAGAATATAAGGAAGCTGAGACATAAAAAGATCGTGATATCTCCAGGCCCGGGTGTTCCGCGGGATGCGGGTATCTCCGAAAATGTCGTAAAGGAGTTCTGCAGGTCTACGCCGATACTCGGCGTTTGTCTCGGACATCAGGCCATTGCCGAGGTCTTCGGCGGGCGCATCATAGGCGCTAAGAGCCTTATGCACGGCAAGACGTCGGAGATATACCATGACGGCAAAGGCATCTTTAAGGGCATCAAGAACCCTTTTGACGCGACGCGCTACCATTCGCTCCTGGTCGAGCGGAAGACTTTCCCGAAGATCCTTCGGGTCACGGCCGAGACGAAAGAGAAAGAAGTGATGGGGCTTCAGCATAAGATCTACCCCGTCTACGGCGTCCAGTTCCATCCGGAGTCGATATTGACTGCCGAAGGCAAGAAGCTGCTGAAGAATTTTCTGGATCTTTGAAATTTTTCGTATTCAGTCCGGCGGTAACTTTTGGTACGCCGCCTTTAAGCGGACGCAAATCGCATTAGGCATGCGATTTGCTCGGTAAAATTTCGATGGCCGCTCAACCTGGCTGTGCTTAAAGCCCTTGACCAGTTTTCGCGTCCTTACTAGACCGCCA
>JAQURV010000100.1 GCA_029004355.1 Candidatus Omnitrophota bacterium | reverse complement strand
AAGACTAAACAGGATCAGCAGGGCGGTATCGTTAATAAGGAGAGTCCTATTCAACTTTCTAATATTTCGCTCTTATGCAAGACATGCAACAAGCCGGCGAGCATAGGCATACATATCTTGTCCGACGGGACTAAGTCGCGTTACTGTAAACAATGCAAAGAGGTACTATAAAGATGAATACCCCGAGATTACTGGCCAGATACAGAAAAGAGATAGCTCCGGAGATGATGAAGACCTTCGGTTACAAAAATAAGATGGAGGTTCCCAGTCTCTCCAAGGTAGTGATAAATATAGGGCTCGGCGAAGCGGTGCAGGATATCAAATTTCTCGAGTCGGCCGCCAGCGAGCTGGCCATGATAACCGGACAGAAGCCGGTTATAACGAAGTCGAAAAAGGCCATAGCTAACTTCAAGATACGGAGGGGATCCTCTATCGGATGCAAGGTAACGCTCAGGCGTGCCCGTATGTATGAATTTCTCGACAGAATGGTCTCCGTGGCTATACCAAGGATCAGAGACTTTAGGGGGCTTTCAACAACCTCTTTCGATCAGGGCGGGAATTATGCTTTCGGCTTGACGGAACAACTGATATTCCCCGAAATCGATGTGGATAAGGTAACGAAGATACATGGCATGGACATAATAATATGTACTACCGCGAAGACCAAAGAAGAGGCATACGAACTTCTAAGGCATATTGGTATGCCGTTTGCGAAAAAGTAGAACCTAAAGACACAAGGAAGGTTGTAAGGATATGGCGAAGACATCGCTTATAGTAAAGGCAGGAAGGAAGCCTAAGTTTAAAGTCCGGAAATATAACCGTTGCAAGCTGTGCGGACGGCCGCGGGGTTTCATACGCAGGTTTCAGCTCTGCAGGATATGTTTCAGGGAGCTAGCTTCGAGGGGCGAGATCCCCGGCGTTGTAAAAGCCAGCTGGTAGAAAGAATCAAGAAAGGAAAGATAGATGGCAGTCACAGATCCGATAGCAGATGCGTTGACGGTGCTCAGGAACGGTACCAAGGCGAGGAAGGATGCCGTTGAGCTCAAGAATTCCAAGCTGCTCGAAGAGATACTGAAGATCCTTAAGAAAGAAAGTTTTATAATTAATTATAAACTTATACAAGATTCGAAGCAGGGGCTATTGAGGGTCTATCTCAAATATGACAAGGATAACTCTCCGGCTATCCTCGGTATAAAGCGCATATCCAGGCCGGGTTTGAGGATCTATAAGAAGTTTAATGAGATGCCGAAAGTATGCGGCGGATTGGGTGTTGCTGTTATTTCCACCTCAAAGGGTCTGATGACCGATAGTGAGGCGCGCAGCAGCAGGATAGGTGGAGAGGTAATCTGTTACGCCTGGTAAAACTCTTGAAAGAGGAAACATATGTCACGTATTGGTAAAAAACCGGTTGTAATACCCGGCGGCGTTAAAGTCGCGGTGAATGAGAACATCATCAATGTTGAGGGGCCTAAGGGTAAGCTCAGCTATTCCTTTAAGCAGAATTTCAAAGTTGAGGTAAAGGATAAATCGGTGGTTATCGCACGGCCATCGGATACGAAGCAGGACAAGGCGACTCATGGGCTCATAAGGAGCCTTATCAGTAATATGATGCTGGGAGTCACCGAAGGCTATAAGAAAGAGCTTGAGGTAACCGGTGTCGGATTCAAGGCAGCGGTACAGGGGAAGATTCTGAACCTGCAACTGAGTTATTCACATCCGATAAATTATAGCATACCGGAGGGTATAACTATAGAGACGCCAAAACCGAATCTTATCATAATCAAAGGTGTCGATAAGGCTAAGGTGGGAGAGTCTGCTGCCGAGATAAGAGACTTTTACAGGCCTGAGCCGTACAAGGGCAAGGGCATCAAATACGTCGGCGAGCATGTCAGGAGAAAGGCCGGTAAAGCGGTTGCCGGTGCCGCCGGTGGGGGGGCGTAAAGCACGTCTTTCCAAAAGAGAGAGGCTTCGAGATATTATATGAGAAAATGGATAAAGTTGGAAGGCAGACAGAAGAGGCATAAGATAATCCGGAAGAAGATAGTCGGTACTACGGACAAACCGCGGCTTAGTGTTTACAGAAGCCTTAATAACACATATGTCCAGCTTGTCGATGACGTGGCCGGCCACACACTAGCGGCTCTAGCAACGAATTCTCCAGAGTTAAAGGATAAGGTAAAGAAGGATGCCGGTAATGTCAAAGGGGCGATAATGCTCGGTACGGCGGTAGCGGAGCTGTGCAAAAAGAAAGGCATTACCACTATAGTTTTCGACAGGTCCGGTTATGCGTATCAAGGCAAAGTTAAAACGCTCGCAGATGCCCTGCGTAAGGGCGGGCTTAAATTCTAATAACAAAAAATCAGGAGTCCGGAAAAATTGCAAAATCCTACGAATGAGAGTAATGAAAAGAGAGATACGGTAGCCCCGGAGCAGCAGCCGAAGGCCAACGTGGTCACCCCGGCGCATGAGAAAGCCCCTGTCCAAGCGGCCGCGCCCGCCGCGCAGGAAGGCGCAGCCCAACAGCCTCAAGGCCGTGGCAGGAGACCCAGGGGCGGCAGGCCTCAGAGGGGCGGCAGGCCCGGTCAGGGCCGCGGCGGCGACGAAGACGGCTTGGTCGAGAAGGTTGTGACTATAAAGAGGGTTGCCAAGGTAGTTAAGGGTGGCAGAAGGTTTTCTTTTAACGCGCTAGTTGTTGCCGGTGACGGCAAAGGCAATGTCGGGATTGGTTTCGGAAAGGGCAATGAAGTTGCCGATGCTATCAGGAAAGGTCTGAACGACGCGAAGAAGAGCTTCTTTAAAGTACCCCTGCGAGGCACTACGATACCGCATGAAATTATAGGTCATTATAAGGCTGCCAGGGTTCTCCTGAAACCGGCGGTCGAAGGAACAGGAGTAATAGCCGGCGGTGCGGTAAGGGCTGTTTGTGAAGCCGGCGGCATAAAAGATATTCTGACTAAGAGCCTGGGTTCAGACTCAGCCATGAATGTAGTAAAAGCGGCTGTAGAGGGCCTGAAGCAGCTGCGTCTGGAACGAAAGATATATTAACAGAGGAAGATGACAGTGAAGATAACCGATATAAAGATGCCGAAAGGCGCAAACAGAAAGACGAAGAGACGCGGCCGGGGTTCAGGGTCCGGGCACGGGAAGACCTCGTGCCGGGGCAGGAAGGGAGCACTGAAACGTTCCGGCAGGACGACGCGGCCGGGGTTTGAAGGCGGACAGATGCCGCTTATCAGGCGTATACCGAAGAGAGGCTTTAACGCGTTATTTAAGAACGGCTATCAGGTTATAAATATAGAGCAGCTAAACAGATTTGATGATAATTCAGTTGTGGGGCCGGTGGAGTTCAAGAGGGCGGGCTTGATAGGCAGTCAGATAGGCCCGGTAAAAGTTCTTGGCACAGGCGTGCCGTCGAAGAAACTTACGGTAAGGGCACATAAATATTCTGAAAGCGCCAAGAAGGCGCTGGAAGCAGCCGGTTCAAAATTGGAATACCTGGTTAAATAGACTATGCTTGAAGCTTTTGTAAATATAGTAAAGATACCGGACCTGAGGAAGAAGATATTCTTTACCCTAGGTTTGATAGCCGTGTATAGAATAGGTACCTATATACCGACCCCCGGTATCGATGGCGCAAAACTTGCCCAGTTCTTTGCCAACCTGGCACAGAGTCAGGGCGGCGCCTTATTTGGGATAATGAACATGTTTTCCGGAGGCGCCATATCACGTCTTACTATATTTGCCCTGGGGATCATGCCCTATATATCCTCATCTATCATCATACAGCTTCTCACGGCTGTAATACCGGCTTTAGAAAAGCTGGCCAAGGAAGGTGAAGCGGGGCACAAGAAGATAGTTCAATATACCCGTTACGGAACAATAATACTGTCTGTAATACAGTCTTTCTTCATAGCAATGTGGCTGGAGAATCCGGCGAGATTTCAGGGCCTGCAGATAGTTCAGTTTCCGGGCTGGTCATTCAGGATATTAACGGTTATCACCCTTACAAGCGGTACTGCTTTTATAATGTGGCTAGGCGAACAGATACAGGAATACGGTATAGGCAATGGCATGTCCTTGATAATTACCGCGGGTATAGTTTCAAGAATTCCGACTGCGATGTATCAGTTGTGGGCGCTCTTCTCGCCCTTCGCTCCGGAGAAAGCGCAGCTGGATCCGTTTACGCTTATATTAATGATCGTAATGTTGGTGGCCGTAGTTGTGGCGGTAATAGTCGTGACCCAGGGACAGCGAAAGATACCCGTCCAGTATGCTAAGCGCGTAGTAGGCAGGAAGATCTATGGCGGACAATCGACCTTTTTGCCATTGCGGGTTAATCAGGCAGGCGTAATACCGATCATCTTCGCCCAGAGTATAATACTATTTCCGGCTACTATAGCGGGGTTCGTGCCGCATCAGGGATTCCAGAATTTTGCCATGGCCCTGACGAAAGGTGAATGGCTGTACAACTCTCTCTATGCTCTGATGATAATGTTCTTTGCTTACTTCTATACGGCCATAACGTTCAATCCTATAGATATCGCGGATAATATGAAAAAGTACGGTGGGTTCGTTCCGGGAATACGGCCCGGAAGACAGACTGCCGAATACCTGGACTTTATAATGACGCGCATAACATTTCCGGGCGCCGTATTTCTGGCTATAATAGCCGTATTTCCAAGTATCATATCGAGTTGGCTTAAGATACCGTATCTGGTAGCGAGTTTCTTCGGCGGGACGGGTCTGCTGATTATAGTAGGAGTCATGTTAGATACGATGAAACAGGTCGAGTCACATCTCTTGATGCGCCATTACGAAGGCTTTATGAAGAAGGGTAGGATAAAGGCGCGGATGTCTTAATAAGGCAACCGCTAAGGAGTTTAGGTGAAATTGATATTACTGGGACCGCCGGGAGCAGGTAAAGGCACGCAGAGCGTTGAGTTATCGAAGCGGTATGGCTTGCCCCATATATCAACGGGGGATATCTTAAGGGAATCGGTAAAGGCGGGAGCCCCGTTGGGTGTTAAGGCGAAGACCTACATGGATAAGGGCGAACTGGTTCCGGATGAAGTAGTTATAGGCATAGTTGCCGAAAGGCTTAAGGGATCCGATACGAAGAAGGGGTTTATTCTGGATGGTTTCCCTAGGACCGTTAAGCAGGCCGCAGGCCTGGACAAGGCGCTGAAGAGTATACTTTCCGGCATAGATATAGTTATATATTTTCAGACCTCCAATAAGGTGGCCATAGAAAGGTTAACCGGACGAAGGGTATGTAAGAAATGCGGTTTTAATTATCACGTAAAGAATATGCCGCCCAAGAAAGATGGTGTTTGCGACAGATGCGGCGCTTCACTCTATCAGAGGCCGGATGACAACGAGGCGACGGTTCTGAATCGCCTGAAGGTTTATGAAGAGCAGACGAAGCCACTGGTCGAGTACTATGCGAAGCAGGGTATATTGAAGACGGTGTCGGGCGATCTTGGGGTTGCCGACCTCTTCAGAGTTCTTTCACAAATGTTCTCCGAGGCCAAGCTTGCATGATCGTCTTGAGGTCCAAAGACGAGATAGCGATCATGAGGCAGGCAGGCAGGATATTAGCCAGGACGCTCGATAAAGTAAAGAGGTATGCGGTTCCGGGCGTGCGGACAGACGAGCTGGATGCGATTGCCAGGGAAGAGATAATAAGCCGTAACGGTTATCCCGCGTTCAAAGGTTATAAAGGGTTTCCGGGGAATATCTGCGCGTCGGTAAATGAGACCGTAGTGCATGGTATACCGTCGGAACTAAAGCTCAAGGCGGGCGATATACTCTCGATAGACGTGGGTGTCAGATTTCGCGACTATTACGCGGATGGGGCTATCACGGTAGCTGTCGGCCAGATGGGAAAGGC
>JAQURV010000099.1 GCA_029004355.1 Candidatus Omnitrophota bacterium | reverse complement strand
CAGTTCGAAGTAGTATTGATAACACCCATAGCCATGGAGAAGGAGCTTCGCTTCGCAATACGTGAAGGCGGGCACACCGTAGGCGCAGGGGTAGTAACCGAAGTCATCGAGTAAATATATGGCACAGGAGATCATTCTGTTCGAGTGTACCAAGTGCAAGAACAGAGGTTATTCAACGACCAAGAATAAGAAGAAGAATCCGGATAAGCTGGAACTGAATAAGTTTTGCAGGACTTGCAGGAAACATACATTACATAAGGAGATTAAGTAAGAGTTTACCTCCCTTAATCCCGCAAGGCTAAGTGCCAGGAGTTTCTAGTTTTAGGGAGGCCAGTAGCTCTAATTGGTAGAGCGGCGGTCTCCAAAACCGCGTGTTGGGGGTTCGAGTCCCTCCTGGCCTGCCAAATTCGCAAAGCGAATTTGATCCTGAAGCGCCGTTGAAAATGCGACGAACAGGGGCATTTTAGGCGCTGAAGGACCTAAATTAGCGCGAAAGAAGATTTGACCTCGAGTCAAAATCCGAAATTTAATTAGGTTTGCCGGGTACGGATAAAATATGGCTAATAAAGTTGTCGGTTTTTTTAATGATATCAAGCTCGAGATGGGGAAGGTCGCGTGGCCTACCAAAGATGAGCTTATCGGTTCAACGATTGTAGTTATCGTCTCTTTGGCAATACTCTCGCTCTTTATCGGTATATGCGACCTTGTCTTGTCGAAGATAGTAAATGTGATAATGACACGGATCTAAGATGGCTAAACGCTGGTACGTTATACATACACAAACGGGATACGAAGACAGGGTACGGACGATCCTCGATGCTAAAGTAAAGGCAGGCCTTGCGAAGGACGGCATAAGCCAGATACTGGTTCCTATAGAACAGGTGTCCGAGATAAAAGGCGGAAAGAAAAGGATCTCTCAGCGTAAATTTTTCCCCGGATATATCCTTGTGGAGATGGAGCTTACCGACGAGTCGTGGTACCTCATAAAGAGCATTCCCGGCGTCACGGGTTTCGTAGGCGCAGGAGCCCGGCCGCTTCCTTTACAAGAAGCCGAGATAGATACGATATTAAAACAGGCCAAGGAAGCCAAAGAGAAGCCGACCCCGAAGGTTACGTTCGAAAAGGGCGAGGCTGTAAGGGTCACCGACGGCCCGTTCACGAACTTTAACGGCACTATAGAAGATACGAATGTTGCCAAGGGAAAGATCAAGGTCATGATATCGATATTCGGCAGGGCAACTCCTGTTGAGCTCGAAACGTGGCAGGTAGAGAAGGTGTAAGAAAATGGCGAAGAAAGTCAAGGCGGTAATCAAGTTATATTGTCCCGCAGGCGCGGCAAATCCGGCGCCCCCGGTAGGACCGGCGCTTGGTCAGCATGGCTTGAACATTATGGAATTTTGCAAGCAGTTCAATGCTAAGAGCCAGGGCCAGGACGGGATGACTCTGCCGGTAGTTATTACAGCGTACGAAGACAGGACGTTTACCTTTATAATAAAGACCCCTCCGTGCTCGATCCTTCTAAAAAGAGCGGCCGGAGTGGCAAAAGCGAGCGGTGTTCCCAATAAAGAGAAGGTAGGAAAAGTGACTGTGGACCAGGTTAAAGAGATCGCCAATATGAAGCTGAAAGATTTGAATACGGCAGACATCAATAAGGCGATCAGCATCGTAAAAGGTACTGCCCGCAGCATGGGCATCGAGGTGGTTGAATAATGAAGGCCGAGACGAAGAGGATAAAAGCGATAATACCGTTGGTTGACAAGGCCAAGACTTACGGCCTTAAAGATGCTATATCCCTGCTTAAGAAGATGCCAAAACTGAAATTCGACGAGACGGTCGAGATAGCGGTGAAGCTGAACGTAGATCCCAAGCAAAGCCAGAGCGCCTCGATCCGCGGAACGGTAAGCCTTCCGCACGGGACCGGCAAAAAGGTCCGCGTAGTGGTCTTCTGTAAAGGCGAGGAAGAGAAGAAGGCTAAAGCTGCCGGTGCGGATTTCGTCGGCGCGGAGGACCTCATAGCTAAAGTGCAGGGCGGATGGTCCGATTTCGATGTGGCAGTAGCTACACCCGACATGATGAGGGACATGGCAAAGCTCGGTAAGATACTTGGACCGAGGGGACTCATGCCGAATCCGAAGTCCGGGACCGTTACGCTGGACACGGCGAAGACCGTTAAAGAGGTCAAGGCCGGAAAGATCGAGTTCAAGATGGATAAACAGGCAGGTATACATGCGCCGCTCGGCAAATTATCTTTTACCGAAGAGGCATTATACGAAAACGCGAACGCGCTTATAGACGCGATAATGACTACGACCCCTCAGGGCGGAAGCCCGACGAGTCAGCATGTCAAGACACTCTTTATATCGACGACCATGGGACCCGGCATCAAGCTTGATATAGCACAGTTCAGGAAAGGTTAGAGCTAAGATGGTAACAATGGAAAAGTTCGGAAAGCTATGTAAAGAGAAGATGATGGAGGAACTGCTGCTCCGGTTCACCAAGCATCCGAATTTTGTCATCACCAGTTTTATGGGAACGAGCACCGGGAACCTCGAACAGCTCCGGAAAAATCTCAGGAAATCCCAGGCAAACTATTTTGTAGTAAAGAACTCGATACTTAAGATCGCCTTTGGCAAGATGAAACTTGAGGAAGAGGCTTCGAAGGTTGAGGGCGGCATGGGCATGGCGCTTTGCGGCGAAGATGCGCCGGGCGTCTGCAGCCTGCTTGTCAATTTCGCGAAGACGAACGATAAATTCAAGATAAAGGGAGCGGTCATCGACGGCAGACGTCTCTCGGCCGATCAGGTGAAAGAGCTTGCAAGCCTGCCGCCCAAGGCAGTGCTTTTAGCCAGAGTGGTAGGCGGGATCAAGTCGCCTATAACAGGCTTTGTAAGTACGCTCGGAGGTATCGTGAGGAAGTTTGTTTATGTCGTGGATGCCATAAAGGCAAGTAAAGAAAAGACGCAAACAGCACCTGTTGCGCAAGAAGCTAAATAATAGGGAGGAGAGGAAGAACAATGGAAACGAAAGAAACGAAAGTAGAGCTTACAGAGAAGATGAAGAGCGTGATGGATACCATCGAGAAGATGACCGTCATGGAGCTTGCGGATCTAGTGAAGGCTCTGGAGGATAAATTCGGAGTAGTGGCGGCAGCGCCGGTTGCGGCTGGAGCCGTCGGCGGTGGAGCGGCTGGCGGTGCAGCACCTGCAGCGGCTGAAGAGAAGTCAGTATTTACCGTAGTCCTTGCAGCGGCCGGTGCGAACAAGATCCAGGTCATCAAAGAGCTCAGGACCATTACTAGCCTGGGATTGAAAGAAGCGAAGGATCTCGTTGACGGTGCGCCCAAGACGGTCAAAGAAGGCGCGACGAAGGAAGAGGCCGACAAGATAAAGAAGCAGCTTGAAGCCGCAGGCGCAAAGATAGAGTTGAAGTAAAAAAATAAAATAACCAAAGAGAGTTATGACAAAACGAAAAAGCTACGCTAAGCTGGAAGAGTGTTACAAGATGCCCAACATGCTCGACATCCAGCTCGATTCTTACCGCGATTTTCTGCAGTTGGACGTTTCGAAGGCTAAGCGTAAAAAGGAAGGTCTGGAAGCCGCGTTCAAGGAAGTCTTTCCGATAGAGACGCCGGACGGCGAATACAAGGTCGATTACCTGAACTATACTATAGGTAAGCCGAAATATATCATTCCTGAGTGCAAAAAGCGAGGCATGAGTTACGCGGGAGCGCTCCGTGTGATGATGCGGCTCAAATCGAAGAAAGAGACTAAGGAGCAGGAAGTCTATCTCGGCGATATCCCTCTCATGACCGACACGGGGACCTTCATCGTGAACGGCGACGAACGCGTCGTCGTGAGTCAGCTCCATCGTTCTCCGGGCATATCGTTTGAGTCGGAGCCGCACCCATCAGGCAAGAACGTCTATTCCGCGCGTATCATACCTTACAGGGGCGCATGGGTCGAATTCGAATTCGACATGAACGACATACTTTACGTGTATGTCGACAGGAAGAGGAAATTCCTCGCCACGGTATTCCTGCGCGTTTTCGGCTATTCCAGCGACGAAGATATTTTAAAGGCGCTTTGCGGCATCGAGGTCCATGAGCTATCCAGATCGGCCCAGCTTGAGAAACTTGTAGGCGAGACCCTCGCAAGCGATTTGATAGAGAAAGAGACGAATGTAGTCCTGGCGACAAAGTTCGAAAAGATCACAAAGGACCTGGCAGATAAGATATGGGCATCGACCGTTCGCAAGGTATCAGTCATCAAGACCGTTATCCCCGAAATAATAAATACCCTCAAAAAAGACCACACACACAATAAAGAGGAAGCATCGCTTGATATATATAGGAAGCTGAGGCCCGGCGACCCTCCGACCCCCGAATCGGCCGCAAATCTTGCAACACGATTGTTCTTCGATAATAAGCGGTATGATCTCGGTGATGTCGGCCGTTACATGCTCAATAGAAAACTCGATATGAATGTTTCTCTGGAGGAGAGGCTCATCACGCCGCAGACGCTCATTAAGGTCATACTGAAACTGCTGGCGGTAAAAGCCGGGCTGGGTTCTATAGACGATATAGACCATCTCGGTAACCGGCGCGTCAGATGCGTCGGGGAGCTGCTCTTAAACCAGATAAGGATAGGACTTGCCAGGGTGGAGCGTTCGTGCAGGGAAAGAATGAATATATACGACCTTTCGAACGTGATGCCGCATAACCTGATAAACGCGAAGCTGATATCCGGCGTTATACGCGATTTCTTCGGCAGGAGCCAGCTCTCACAGTTCATGGACCAGACGAACCCGCTCGCGGAACTTACGCACAAGCGCCGCATGAGCGCCCTGGGTCCCGGCGGTCTCAACAGGGAGAGGGCCGGTTTCGAGGTCCGCGACGTGCACTACTCGCATTATGGCCGTGTCTGCCCGATCGAGACGCCTGAAGGCCCGAATATCGGGCTCATCGCGTCCTTGAGCACCTACGCCAGGATCAATAAATACGGTTTTATCGAGACGCCTTACAGAAAAGTCGAGAACGGCAGGGTTACAGACAAGATAGATTATCTCTCCGCCGACGTCGAAGATCTTTACATAATAGCCCAGGCGAACGCCAAGATAGATTCATCGAATCATTACGTAGAGGATAAAGTCTTCTGCAGGTCCAAAGACGATTTCATACAGGCCGATCCGAAAGAAGTCCAATATATGGACGTCTCCCCGAGACAGCTTGTCAGCGTCGCCGCCTGCCTTATACCGTTCCTTGAACACGATGACGCTAACCGCGCGCTCATGGGTTCAAATATGCAACGCCAGGCAGTTCCGTTGCTATATACGGAAGCCCCGCTGATAGGGACCGGGATAGAATACAGGGCCGCTAAGGATTCGGGTGCTGTCATCGTCACGAAGAATGCCGGCACCGTCACGGCGGTGGATTCGGGCGAGATCACTGTAAGCGGGAAATCGTATAAACTGAGCAAATTCGAACGCTCTAATGCGAACACATGCATCAACAACAGGCCGATCGTAAAGCTGGGCGATAAGGTTAAAGAAGGCGATGTGATAGCTGACGGGCCGGCGACCGATGGCGGCGAACTGGCGCTGGGGAAGAACGTCCTTGTGGCGTTCATGCCGTGGCGCGGATATAATTTTGAAGACGCCATACTCTTAAGCGAAAGGCTGGTAGCGGAAGATAAATACACGTCGCTGCATATAGAAGAATTCGAGATAGAGGCAAGGGACACGCGGCTCGGCAACGAAGAGATCACCCGCGATATTCCGAATGTGGGCGAAGAGGCTCTTCGTAATCTGGACGAGAACGGCATCGTGAGGATAGGCGCCGAAGTCGGCCCCGGAGACATACTGGTGGGCAAAGTTACGCCTAAATCAGAGACTGAGCTTTCGCCGGAAGAAAAA
>JAQURV010000098.1 GCA_029004355.1 Candidatus Omnitrophota bacterium | reverse complement strand
GGGCGTCGAGTTCCTGGACCTTCAGATGTGGTATTCCGCGGGTAATTTCGGGTATTCTAACGAACGCCTTAATAATGTTCTTAAGAAGCAGGTCGATAAGCTTCCTCAGCTTGCATGCCAGTATCTTCACGAAGAGAAGATACGCCTTTCCGCGGCGCTAGCCCAGCGTGTGGAGATGACCTTCGAAGAGAAAGGGCGCATCCATTTCAACGTCGGCGGCTCGCAGGCGCTCGAGGATTCGCTGAAACTCGTCAGGAAACACTCCGGCAGGTCACTCATGTTCGCGTTCATGGGAGGCTACCACGGCCGCACGCTCGGCGCCTCGGCGATCACGTCGAGTTTCCGCTATCGCGAACACTACGGCCATTTCGGCGAGAGGGCGCTATTCGTGCCGTTCCAGTACTGCTTCAGGTGTTTTTACGGAAAGAAGAGGGATTCCTGCGGGATGTACTGCCTGAAACAGTTCGAAAAACTTTTTGAGTCGGAATATTACGGTGTGTTGGACAAGAAGACCAATGCCTGCGAATTTGCAGCGTTCTATGTAGAAGCGGTCCAGGGGACCGGCGGTTACCAGATAGCGCCGCGCGACTATTTCCCGGAGCTTAAGAAAGTCCTCGACCGGCATAACATACTTCTTGTCGACGATGAAATACAGATGGGTTTTTACAGGACGGGTAAGTTCTGGGCCATCGAACATTTTGACGTGACGCCCGACATAATAGTTTTCGGTAAGGCGCTCACTAACGGCATGAATCCCATTGCCGGTATCTGGGCGAAGGAGAAGCTGATATCGCCGAAAGTCTTCGGCCCGGGTTCCACCCATTCCACCTTCTCATCTAACCCTCAAGGGACGGCGTTAGGCCTGGAGGTTATGAAATTGATCGAAGAGTCGGATTTTGCCGCGGAAGTCCCCAGGAAAGGCAAGTACTTCATCTCCCGGCTTAAAAGCCTGCAGAAGAAGTATCCGCAGATAGGGGATGTCGACGGATTAGGGCTGGCGCTCAGAGTAGAGATGTGCGAGAAGGACGGTTTCACGCCCAACAAGAAGCTTGCGGATACGATGGAAGAGATAGGCCTGGCGGGCAATCTTACCACCGGCGGGAAGAAACGCGGCCTTGTCCTTGATATAGGGGGGTATTACAAAAACGTATTCACCATGGCCCCTTCATTTTATATCACAGAAGAGGAGATAGATCTGGGGGTAGACCTGTTCGAGGAGGCGCTTACAAAGGCTCTTAAAAAGATTTAATACGTACGCGTAGATAAGGACCATATGTTCGCCAATTTTCTGAATAAAGCCGTGGATGCCATTCCGCCGTCGGTCTCGGCTAAATTGCTTACTACGACACCGCAGGCTTTATTCGATTGGAAGCGAGATTCCTCTTTCCGGCAGTTCGTCAATTACGCCTACAAAAATTCGAAGTTTTACAGAGAAAAATTTGATATCTACAAGATAGATCCGCGAAAAGTACGCAAGCCCTCAGACCTGAAAGATTTCTACACAACAGCCGAAGATGTCGTAAATCATGCCGAGGATATGCTCTGCAGCCGTCCACATATGGTCTTTGAATCGTCGGGCACTACTGGCAGGAACAAGCGGATATATATGTCGCAAGAGGACTTAGACCATTCCGGCGCGCTTGACAGAGTTGGTTTTTACCTTTGGGGCATCCGCCCGGGAGACAGGGTGGTGAATGCCTTCGATTTCTCGATATGGATCCCCGGGCACCTGACGCAGAGAGGCCTTGAAAAATCACGCCTCTTCACACTCGCTGCCGGCAAATCCGATCCGATGGAGGTATATAAGCGTATCCCTGTGTACAATATAAATGTTGTATTCGGCGAGCCGACATGGCTTATAAAACTTACGGAGATCGCGGAAGAGAAAGGCGCTTATCCTTTAAAACTTCTGATAGGCGGAGCGGAGAATATGCCGGAAGCTGCAAGACCGTGGATGGAGAAGGTCTGGAAAGGTGCCAAGGTAAGGATGGTCTATGCGTCGGTCGAATGCGGCGGTGTCCTGGGTTTTGAATCCGAGCCCCGGTGTGACGGCTATCACGTAGACGAGGGGGACTATTATATAGAGATCGCCGACCCCGATAAGGACGGATACGGCGAAGTGGTCTTTACGACGTTAGGCCGCAGCGTAATGCCTCTCATAAGGTATCGGACAAAGGATTCGAGCAGAATAATCGATAAGCCGTGCCCATGCGGTATGCGTTATCGAAGGCTTGCCAAACTGCGCGGCCGGACGGATGAGATGGTAGTTTCGGCCGGAGGCAACCTCTATCCGCTCATGTTCGAAAAGATATTCAAGACCGTTGAAGGCCTGATGAGCGATTGGCAGATAGTCTTCAAGCTTCGCGGCTTGAAAGAGGTAATGGAACTGAACCTCGAATTAAAAGATGGCGCGTCAAAAGATAACGTCAAGGAGAACATCCTTACCAATATAAAAGAGCTCTACCCGGATATCTGGAAGAATTACTCGATCTCCATATTCGAAATGGAATTTATATATCATCCCGCCGGCAGCTTGCGCGCGGGCGCCAGAAAACTTATCCGCCTTGCCGACAAGCGCTATACCGACTGATTTCCGTCCAAAAGCTGACTTTTTGCCATTGACTTGCATTAACTTATAGTGTATACTTTCTAAAACTTTGAGAAAAAACCTTAATACTATCAATACCATGGGTCAACGCCCTGCAAAGATAATCGAGAGCCTTTTAATCCTCCCGGCATTTCTTTTTATTCTTTTCTCACCGGTTAAAGCGATAGCCCAAAATCTGCCTCCGGGACAGGATACGGAAGCAAGCGCCGGCCGGTTTGTCGACCAGACTGAACGCAGGAAGGCCGAATTACAGACCAAGAAGGTGAAGGCTCCGGATATAGAGTTTGAAGAGAAGAAGAAAGAGGCCGCCCCTGTTTCAGGCGCCTCTTTTGTCTTGAAAGATGTTAAGATAACAGGTTTAACGGTATTCAGCCCCGAAGATCTAGCCCCCATATATAAGAAATATATCGACAAAGAGGTAACTTTTAATGACATAAATGATATTGTCGAAGCGATCAAGGGGAAGTATAAAGAGAGGGGTTTTCTCACTACCAACGTCTTCATTCCCGAACAGCAGATAATGGGCGGCGTCATAGAGATAAGGGTGGTAGAGGGAAAGATGGGAAGGCTCCTGATAGAAGGCAATAAGTGGTTCACTAAAAAGACCATAGAAAAGTATTTCCACGCAAAAAAAAATGAAATTCTGAACATCAAGACCCTCCAGAGAGACCTCCTGAGGCTCAACCAGAACCCGGATCTTGAAGTTAAGACTGTGATAGCGCCCGGCGAAGAACCTCAAACCTCCGACATAGTCCTGAAGGTCAAAGACAAGTTCCCGTACCATGTCGGTACGGCGGTCGATAACCAGGGTACGCGATTATCGGGCAAATACAGGTCGTCCATTTCCGGCCGCAGCACGAACTTGACGGCAAATAACGATTTCCTATTCTTTAATTCGGTCATGTCGGCGGATTCTTCGGGCGATTTCGTGACTTATGTTGTGCCGATGGATACGCGCGGCACAAAATTCGGGTTCGATTTTTCGTATTTTACATCGAAGGTCGGCAGGGAATTCAGGGACTTTGACATAGTCGGTAATAGCTGGTACTACATACCGCACGTTACCGCGGAAATATATCTTTCCGAAAATCTGCAGGTATCGGCCGACGCGGGCCTGAGGATCGAGTCGATCAAAAAATTCGCCCGGGCCGATATTACCGTGAACGACCAGCTGCGCATACCGTACTACAGGATGGATATGTCCAGAATGGATTCTTTTTTTGGAGGCGGTCAGACGACTTTCTCTCCGGAGATCAGCTTCGGGACCGCCAAATTCTTAGGGGCATCGACCGAAGATCATTCAAAGACATCGAGGGCCGGTACGGGCGGTTATTTCTTTAAATATACCCATTCCATAAGGCGCATCCAGCGCATGATGTGGGAAAGCTACATGCTGATACGCCATCAGCTTCAGGGAGCGACTCACACGCTGCCGTCGTCGGAACAATTCCAGCTCGGCGGCGAGAGCTCGGTCCGGGGTTATCCGGAAGGCGACTATCTTGCCGATATCGGAGGGAGCATTAATGTGGATTGGATATTCCCTATGTATCTGATACCCAAAGAATATAAGCTGCCGCGTTCCGACACACCCTTGCGGAACCAGATAGAGCCGGTCATCTTTCTGGATATGGGCGGCGGAAAGATAGAACGGAAGCTGGTCGGCGAAAAAGGTTATAAATTTCTTATGGGCGTAGGCGGCGGGGTAAGGATAAATCTTTACAATAAATTTAACGCCAGGATCGAATTTGCCCAGGCCATAGGCGCCCATCCCACAGCAAACTCCGGACCCTCGACTTTCCACATCACGATCAATTTCGAGATCTAGTCTTAGTTCATGTCCAGTAGAATTTCTTCCTCTGCCATATCCACGAATAGATAAATTTACTTAAAAATGGGAATGCCGCGACCGAGAAGGGGAAGACGAAATAATTCCACATATATCCCAGGGTGAGCAGGATATAACTTACTACAAAAAAGATCAGGATCTCTGCCGCAACAAAGATAACAGCCGTCCTCATGTCGAATAAAAGAAGGACCATTATCGACAATATAACTCCCATTATTGCCAGGAATCTGCCTACGCCGGCAGGCGTATCGGTTATAAAGTCGCGCGTATAGAGCGTTAAAAAAGAATTGGCGTTGAGGGTAATACCCGGTATCCAGCCGATCGGCGTATTATGTATATCCCCCAGAAGTGACGAGACGAATCCCACCAGCACTATCTTATCCTTGATCTCCTGCGGATCAAGATTATCCTTATAGGCTCTATAGAATGAGATGAGCTTGAAATTCCCGGTATGGGCCCGGAAATTTATAGTGAAAGCCTTATTGTAACGATCGACGGGGATTATCCATCGCGCGCCGTTATCGTTCTTTGCAGAAAGAGAATATTCATCGCCCTTGATGGGCGCGACATTCAGGCCCTCGACAGCTTTTAATATAGCCATTTCCCACGACAGGAACCCCTTGGGCGGGATCTCGTCGTTTATAAGGTAGGTGAGGTTCTTCCTTATTGCACCGTCGGGATCCTGAAGCTTTGTAACTATCCCCGACGGCACGTCGACGCTCAGGCGCGAAAGGGAATGTATGTTCAGCGAACCGCTTTCATCTATCGTGTTTGCCAGTATTATCTTGCTATTATTTGCCAGGGCGGCCTGGAGCTTCTGATCCTCGGCCTCTTCGGACTTCCCCAGGAATACAAAGTCGAATGCGATCACCTTGGCCTTTGCGAGAGTGAGGTTCTCTATGACATCGGCGAATATCGAGCGCGGGTAGGGCCACCTGTAGGGCATCTTGCTCACGGTTTCGTTATCGATAGCTACTATTACGATATCTTTTATCCGGTCCGGCACCTTTCGCAGGCGATATTCGATCTTTGTCAGGATATCATAGATCTTAAGGTGGATGAGCCTGGCGGGCTGGATGTTATTTTCGAAAGATAGAAAAAGAAGCGTCAAAAAGAGGCCGATGGCCGACATCCTTATATATTTTACGATATGGGATACCATGAATTTTAAGTTTACATGAAATATAGCACTTGTCAAACAAAATCCTTCGGCATGCTCAGGATTTTATGCTGGGTGGAATCGAAGCACAAAAAATCCTGCCCGAAGGTCTTTTCTATTGCAAAGTATATTCTCTTTGCATATAATAAAAACAAAAATGAATAGGATACGGATAAAGGATCTTTCCGCGCAAGAGCTCGGGCATGCGCTTGAAGAAGCGAATAACCCTTCTTACCGCGCCCGCCAGATATTCAGGTGGCTCTATAAAGATGGCGTCGGGTCTTTTGACCAGATGACGGATATACCCGCGCCGCTGAGGAGCGCCCTCGATTCGAAATTCAGGATATCTTTTTCCGAGGCCATAGACCTGAAAAGGTCTTTATCGGACGGCACGACAAAATATCTATTCAGGCTGGAAGACGCCAATACTATCGAAACGGTCTTAATACCGGAGGGGGAACGCAATACCATCTGCCTCTCCTCGCAGGTGGGGTGTAAATTTGCCTGCGGCTTTTGCGCGAGCGCACCGTTCGGCTT
>JAQURV010000097.1 GCA_029004355.1 Candidatus Omnitrophota bacterium | reverse complement strand
GTTTTGTAGCGGCCTCCACCATGCCAAGGATCTCTTCGAGCTGCTTCGGCTTCGCCCAATTCGAGAACGGCATCTTGTCGATATTCCTTGCGAGGCGCGTACGCGACGACATGACTATGTTGGCGCTGGGGCCGGAGCCCTTAAGCCATTCCGTATCCTGATTTAAAAAATCGTTTATCATCATCGATCTATCTTCCGGCCTCATCCTTATTCTCAAGCTCTTTGATCTGGTCTCTCAATTTTGCGGCCTCCTCGAACTCCTCAAACTGGATGGCCTTCTCCATCTTCAGGCGCAGTTCCTGCAGGGTCCTGGTGTCCTTTACCGTCTTGCCGGCAGTAAGGGGAACCTTTCCTACGTGCCTGTCCGCGCTGTGTATGCGCTTCAAAAGCGGGGTAAGCTGTTTTTTGAACGCATCGTAACATTCGCTGCATCCAAGCCTGCCGACCTTTTTAAAATCACCGTATGTAAAACCGCACGTGGGACACTTTATCCTTTCGCCCACCGCAGGCTCAAGGCCCGCGCCGAGGTCCGCAAGACCCGCCAGAAGGTCGCTCAATCCAAAGTGCTCCTCCATCTCCGCGCCTTTTTCCCTGGCGCACTCTTCGCATAGATGCAGCTTCGCAACCTTCTCGTTAACTATCTCGGTAAGGTGGACCGTAGCTTCCCTCTTGCCGCAAATATCACACATCATATCTTACACCGTCCGATTTAGTAAGTTCCTTGAACGCTCCCGTAAGCCGCAGGGTTATCCCCCCGGGCTTACCGCCGCCTATCCGTTTTTTGTCTATCCGGACAACCGGTATTATCTCCGCTGCTGTTCCCGTAAGGAAGACTTCATCCGCGGCGTATATATCTTCCATTTTTATGAGCCTTTCAAAAACCGGAATATCCATCTTCCGCGCCAGCCCTATGACGGCGTCCCTAGTTATGCCTTCAAGGGCGCCTATGCTGACAGGCGAAGTGATAAGCTCGCCATCCTTGACCATGAAGATATTGTCACCGGTACATTCGGTGACATATCCTTCATAGTTAAGCATGATCGCCTCTTCGGTCCCGGCTTTTATCGCATCGATCTTCGCGAGAATGTTATTAAGGTAGTTGAGCGATTTTATCCTGGGATCAAGCGCCAGGGGATAATTGCGCCTTGTATTAGCGGTAATTATCTCGAGCCCTTTCTGGTAAAATTCTTTCGGGTATAGGGCGATCTGATACGTTATGATGAAGATGGTGGGCTTAGAACACTTCCTGGGATCGAGACCCAGGTCGCCGGGGCCCCTTGTAACGACCAACCTTATATACGCGTCCCGCAGCTTATTCGCCTTCAGGGTCATAATCATCGCGTCTACCATCTCCTCCTTTGTCATAGGTATCTTCAGTTCTATGGCATCGGCAGATCTGTAGAGCCTGTCTATGTGCTCCTTGAAGCGGAAGCCAAGCCCGTCGTAAGTGCGTATTCCTTCGAAGACACCGTCTCCATATAACAAGCCGTGGTCGAAGACGGATATAACTGCCTTCTCTTTGTCTATCAGCTTCCCATCTATATATATCTTCATAATTCTATTAAGTATATATAATAAAGTATATTATGTCAAATGGATTAGGGAACAAAATTTTTCGCCCTTAGTTCGGCATCTGCTTCTAAGTGTTGCCTTGCGTTTGCCGCAAATTTATGGGTCCTGTCCTCGGTCGCCTTTCGGCGCTCCTTCGGCCTTCGCGGGGTTTACAATATCGTGAATTCAAGGCGCGTATCTGTATGCCCGCCAGGATTACATACGTTCTTTACGCCTCAAATAGTATCGCCCTGACAATGGTAATCCTAGCGGCGGGCACCCCTCTCCGAGCCTACGGCTCGTAGAGCCGGAGGCCATCCCGCTTCGGCCTTGTGCGCGCCTTAAGGCTGGACCTAGGCCACCCATAAATTTGTAGCAAGCATCCGGCAATCACCCAAAAGTTCTGCCAACCGAGGAAGCGAAAAATTTTTCGCCTCCTGCTGAAGAGGTCCCCCGAGGGGCTTGTGCCGAGCAGGACCTTAAAAGTTCGAGGCAGCGTACGAGAACTTTTACGGAGCGCAATTTTCACTGCCATAAATCGGAAAATTTTACCAGGGGAGCGTAGAGAAAATTTTCGTTCCATCAGATGGCGGGAACTTTTTGTGCGCCGCCTTAAAGCGGCGTTTAAAATTTCGATACCTTATGGCGGTTTAGTAAGGACGCGAAAACTGGTCAAGGGCTTTAAGCACAGCCAGGTTAAGCGGCCATCGAAATTTTACCGAGCAAATCGCATGCCTAATGCGATTTGCGTCCGCTTAAAGGCGGCGTACCAAAAGTTACCGCCGTCACGGGATGCGAAAATTTTATGCGGACAAAAAAAGAGAGGCTCTTAGTTTTAAGATTACCTCCCTTTAACCTAAGAGCCTCTTTTTCCCTATGACCTTATGTGTGACTCATCTTGGATTTCAGGTATCTCGCTTCAAAAAGCATCATGCTCCTGTTTATCCCGTTATACATCCTCTTCGCCTTCCTGTAACTCAAATACCGCGACACCTTCTTTCCAAAGGTATCGTGCAACCTGCGCGTCGCTATATACGGCATACCCCACCCTCCTTAATTTGCCAAGCTTGCTTTTTCGAACCGCACCTTGAACGAATGCATAAACCCTATCGTATAAACGCTCCTATTTATGACGGCATAAAAAGTGCCGAGTATCTTGCAGATTATCTTGTCCTCGGAATGGGCGTCGTTGTGCTCTTTCATTATATGGAACTGCCTCTTATTAATATTGCCGGCATCGCCCTGTTGAGAGATCCATCTCTGCAGTTCTTCGTCCGACCCGAGATGCTTTATATCTTTTATATAATAAAAACATCTCCTCTCCGTCCTCGCAACCATACCGTCTTTCTCGAAGACTTCTTTTAGGAAGATGTCTTTCTTCCTAGAACTTAGCGATGTAAGGTTTTTGAATAGTACTTCTCGCATAAGCGTCTCCTATTAATAAGGACTTTTTAAAACTTTTTAATTACACTTGAAAAAAAATACTCCTTCACTCTAAAAGTATACTATATAGGCAAAGGAGCGTCAATAGCTTAAATCTTACTTTTTGAAATACTAACAACTTATTTTGCTTTAAAGATGATCGTTTTATTCTCCTGCCCCTTCAAGAGTCGTTTGATATTTTCCCGGTGTTTTGCGATGCTTATCGAGCATATAATTATGCTTATCAGGACCAAATAGATCGGCTGGCTAAAGGCTATGGCTATGATCGGAAAAGCAATAAGCGCAAGTATGGAGGCCAAGGAAACATAATTCGTTGTAAAGAATATGATGAGCCAAATCACTATCGATGGTATAAGGACGAGCGGCGCAAGCCCGATCGCGACCCCGAGTGTCGTTGCGACACCTTTACCTCCCCTGAACTTAAGCCAGACCGGCCATATATGTCCGCATACCGCGGCAAGGCCAAGGAACGACCTGTAGAAATCATAATCAAGATCTTCAATATACGGATAGAAGATATTCGCCACTACCGTAACCACTAAGGCGCCTTTGCAGACATCCACTATAAGAGTGATGACCGCCGGCAGTTTTCCGACCGACCTTAGGACGTTCGTCGCGCCGGCATTACCGGAGCCGACCTGACGGATGTCGACCCCTTTCAATGTCTTAGCAAGAAGAAAACTTGTCGGGAACGAACCTATCAAGTAACCTAAAAGACTTGATAGGATAAAGACGATGGCACCTGTCATTATCTACGCTCCCTTCTTTAAGGAGGAATGGTTCTCGCCGAATAATCTGCTCCCCTTCCAAATATAATCGATGCCTGAAAGTATCGTGAAGAGCGCCGTGACATTCCAGAGCACGGAAGAGTATCCGAACCGAAGCAAAATGGCAACTATGGTGATCATCTGAAAGAAAGTGGTCATTTTGCCTATGGCGCTCGGCGCGACTTTCAAATCTCCGGTCACAACATAGACTATGATCGAACCGAGAACTATTATCGCGTCTCTCGATATTATGATTATGGGGACATACGGAGGAAGCCTGAGGCCGGGAGGCATACTTCCCACAAGCATCAGGCAGATATACGCGCTTATAAGAAGGAGTTTGTCGGCTACCGGATCTAGTATGGTCCCTAGTTTCGTCTTCTGCTTGAGGGCGCGGGCAATGAATCCGTCCGCCGCGTCGGAAATGACGGCGAGTATAAAGATAAAGAGCGCTATCTCCAGCTTGGAGTAAACAACGGCGGCAATAAAGAAGGGTATGGCTATTATCCTCGCGATCGTGATCTTATTCGCAAGATTCAACCCAGCCTTCTTATTCATATTAAAAGCCCCCTCCCTTTAATGGATGATCTTCATCCTGTGAAGCGGCCAGTATATAAGGATGACTTTGCCCAGGAGGTTCTTCTTTGGAACGAAACCCCAGAATCTGGAATCGCGTGAACTGGCGCTATTGTCACCAAGGACAAAATAGGAGTCCTTGGGTACTTCTATCACCTGTCCTTCTTGGCCGTAATCACCGGAATTATAATAGTCTATCGAACGGATAGAAGACGGCTCTTCGACGACCTCGCCGTTTATAAGTATCTTCCTGTCCCGTATCTGCACCTTCTCTCCCCCGACGGCGATCAGCCTCTTGACAAAGTCTTTCTTCGGCGTCTCCGGGGAGATGAAGACGATGATATCGCCGCGTTTGGGCTGCCTGACGGCCGGCAGATTCACGTTAAGCAAAGGTATCTTCGCGCCATAGATGAATTTATTGACGAATATCCTGTCGCCTACCTGAAAAGTTGGTATCATAGATCCCGACGGTATCTTGAACGCCTGGACCACAAAAGTCCGTATGACCAGGGCGAGTATCACTGCGATTATGATAGATTCGGCCCATTCTTTTATTACCAGTTTAGTTTGTTCTCTCATTGTCTTCTCTTTCTGTTTAGCAATTACTCAGTTCTGCTATACTTAGCGATTGCGAGTACGATGAAGTCAGCGATTGTCGACTTATACCGGCTTAGCGATTAAGTATGGGAATCACTGAATAGGCCTTCCTGATAATCGCAAAAGTCCATTTTCACCGGTAATCGCCCAATCGCTACCTCAGCCTCACTACGCTTTCAGCGCGGCAAAAAAAGCTTCCTGCGGTATCTCGACCTTACCGAACTGTTTCATACGCTTCTTCCCCGCCTTCTGCTTCTCCCAGAGCTTGCGCTTGCGGGTTATGTCACCGCCATAACATTTTGCCGTTACGTTCTTCCCGACAGCCTTTATCGTCTCTCTGGCGATCACCTGACCGCCTATCGCGGCCTGCAGGATTATCTGGAATAGATGCCTTGGGATGGTCTCCTTCAGCTTCTCTATTATAGCCTTACCCTTTGCGTAGGCCCTGTCTTTGAATACCAGCGAAGAGAATGCGTCATAGATCTCGCCGTTTATGAGTATATCAAGTTTTACTATATTTGTCTGGCGATAGTCAAGTAATTCATAATCGAGCGAACCGTAGCCCTTCGTCACCGATTTGATCTTATCGTAAAAATCGACTATTATTTCGGAGAGCGGGATATCGTAGACTATCTGCGCCCTGTCTTCGTCCAGATACTCGGTCGATACGTAAGAACCGCGCCGCGATTCGGAAAGCTCCAATATGTTGCCTATGGATTCTTTGGGCGTTATTATATAGGCACGCACATACGGCTCTTCGACATCTTCTATCTCGGACGGCGTGGGCAGCTTCATCGGATTGTCTATCTCTACGATATCTCCCGACTTTCTCATGACCCTGTATATAACGCTGGGCGTCGTAACGACGAGGTTCAGGTCGAACTCGCGTTCCAGCCTCTCCTCGACTATCTCCATATGCAGAAGACCTAAAAACCCGCACCTGAATCCCATGCCCAGCGAGGCAGATTTCTCCATCTCGAACATGAACGACGCGTCGGATAGCTTAAGCTTGTCTACCGCTTCTTTGAGCGCCAGAAAGTCGGAGCTGCTGGCCGGATAAATGCCGCTGAATACCATCGGCTGGACTTTTTAGTAGCCAGGCAGGGCCAGAGCCGCGGGATTATCGCCGTCGGTGACCGTATCTCCTACGGAAACTTCTTTGGCGTCGCGGATATTGCACGTTAGATAACCTACTTCCCCGCAGACGAGTTCGTCTAT
>JAQURV010000096.1 GCA_029004355.1 Candidatus Omnitrophota bacterium | reverse complement strand
AGTTCCTGCTCGGACTGATTGAAGAAGACGGCATCCCGCCTCCGGTTCCCTTTTATGTCGAGAAATTGCTGGACCGTTGCTTTAGATATGGTGCCGAGGCATGTCTTATCCTGTAGCCCGGATTGGAAGAGCGTATAGAGGCTGTGTTTTATTTCGAGTAATTTTTTATCCCGCAAAGCATCATTATGGTTTTTTACCAGTATGTAGAGCAGGATGAGCAGGGTTAAAATAATAGACGCACATAACAGTATGGCGTCTATCTTGAAGATCAGGTCCGCGTGGTAGCTATACATATCTTAGAATTTAACCATCGCATCAAAATTAAGGCTTCGTTTTATGAACTTTGGTTTTTCTGTCCCATAGCTGCATCCGACCCTGCAACTTATGCCTTTATATACGTCGAGACTTACTCCTGTGAATACGATATAGCCGGTCTCTGAGTGCGCGGCCCGGCCGAATATGTCATATAGTCTCTCTCCGAAGGCCGTCCCGCCGTACAGGCGCAGGAAATCGGTTATCCGGAAATTTCCTTTGATCATGCCGAAATGGGAGTCGTCGCGGCTTTCTATCCAGCCTATGCCGTAGTTGGCGGCGATATAATGATCCCCGAAATAGTATATGAGACCCGGATATACGTTATGGCTGTCGCCCGAATTTTCGTAGGCCCTGTAGTTGTAGCCAACCTGCCAGAAGACGTTTTTTATCAATTTGTGTGCGTATTCGGTTATCGTCTGGAAATTGTAGGTATAGTTGACGTTCCAGCCGAAGCCGGTCTCAAGGCGAAGATAGGAGTTCTTCATGTTTATGTAAGAGCCGAAATTGGCGTTGTAGTCATTGTTGCCGAGCCGGTCATATTCCGAGATAGAAAAGTATCCCTGGATATTCTGGTGGGTATAACCGAAGGTATTGGTAAGTTCACCCCAGCGGCCGGTCCTGTTCCCCTGCAGTATAAGGCTTGGTTCGTAGAAACAGTCAAAATACCACTGGTCCTTCGGCTTGGTCTCTTTCTCCATCTCTTTAATTACCGAGATGGGCGGGGTTATCTGGCGGAGCATCTTCTCTGTTTCGCCCGGCTCTGCGCAGAATAGGCTCGAAGGCAGGACCGTTAAGAACAGGACTGCGGTAATAGTAAAATTGATGGTGCGCCGGAATGGCATCTGATCCTTATTGTCCTTTAAAGCTTTCCGATATCCCTATTGCCGTCGTTATGTTCTGTATCTCCCGCTGCAGGTCGTTCGTCTTCACTATAAACCCTGACGCGTTAAACTTATTCGCGATCCTGAACCTTTCTTCATTCGAGAAGGCCGTGATTATGAATATAGGCACTTTATCATCGGTCTTGCGTATCTTCTTCAATACGTCTATGCCGTCCATTCCCGGCATCAGGATGTCAAGGAGCACGGCGGCCGGCTTCTCGCTCTTGAACTTCTCCAGCGCCTCATTGCCATCCATGGCGGTAACTACGGTGTAGTTATTTGCCTCGAGCCTCAGCCGTATCATCTCCAGAAAATCTATTTCGTCATCTACGACCAGGACCTTTTTCTTCGCCATTTTATAGCCCCCCCCCTTTAAATCTCTTTCGGTAATGTGAAGCTCACCTTGGTACCCTTACCGGGTTCGCTCTCCACCCATATCTTCCCTTTATGCGCTATCACTATGCCTTTAGCGATGGCAAGGCCCAGCCCCGTCCCCTTTTCTCCGGGCCCGCTGACGCGCCCAAACTGCTGGAACTTTTCGAATAATTTCGGCATATCTTCCCTGGATATCCCAATACCCGTATCGGCTATCGATATCTCTACGCTGTCGCCTGCGTCTTTTGCCGAGACCTCGATGAAGCCGTTATTGGTGAACTTGTAGGAATTGCCGATCAGGTTGGTGAGTACCTGCGCGACGGCGTCCGTATCCCCGCGAATGGTTATGCCGTCTTTCGGAAGGCTGGTCCGCATAGCCAGGTTCTTCTCCCTGATCTTTAATTCAAAAGCGCCTGCCACCTGCCGTATGATCGCCAGTATATCGAAGGTCTCATGTCTTATATCCATCTTCCCCGATTCGATCCTCGATATGTCGAGGAGGGAATTTATTATCCGCGCCAGCCTATCTATGTTGTTCTTTGAGACGGTAAGGATCCTTGACTGCTGCTCATTTATGGGTCCGGGTATATTATCGAGGACGAGGCTTATGCCTTCTTTTGTTATTGATAGAGGCGTCCTCAGTTCATGAGAAACCGTCCCGATGAATTCGTCCTTTAATCTTTCGATGCGCTTGCGTTCGGTTATATCCCTTATGATGCCGACTATGAACCTCTCGCCCTTGATATCGGTGTAAAGCCTCTTTTTTGTGGAGATGATATGCACTATGCCGCTTCTGTCGGTAAAATTCTCCTCGCTCAGGTTCTCTTCGCCGGACTTGAATACCTCTTCGTCTTTTTCCCAGAAGAGATCGGCCTCTTTCGGCGGGAAGAAATCGCGGTCTGTCCGGCCCAGCAGCTCTTTTTCCGCATAACCCATAAAAGAGCAGTAGGCCTCATTGACAAGGACCCACCTGTGCTGCCTGTCCTTGACGAATACGGGGTCTGCGACGGAGTTGATTATTTCGTTGAGATAGTCTCTCGACTCCCTCAACTCGTCTTCGAGCTTCTTACTATCCGTTATATCCTCGAAACTTTCAATTATAACAGAGATCCTGCCTTTCGAATCCCTCAAATAGTCGATATTTTTCAATACTGTCAAGGTCCTGCCGTTTTTAGTCACGATGTTGCATTCATGCCCCATAACGGGTTTCGCGTCATCATTGATCTTTAAGTTGCCCTCCTTGCTGCACGGAAGGCCGGCAAGTACCGGGCAAACTTTACTCATCACATCTTCCCGGGAGTAACCCGTTATCTTCTCGGCCTTGTCGTTCCAGCTTGTGATGTGCAGATCCTTGTCCATAG
The DNA here is from genome assembly GCA_029004355.1 of Candidatus Omnitrophota bacterium. Lineage (GTDB taxonomy): Bacteria > Omnitrophota > Gorgyraeia > 2-01-FULL-45-10 > 2-01-FULL-45-10 > FEN-1322. The sequence continues at coordinate 3,223 of JAQURV010000096.1, read as the reverse complement.
TGAAGATGGCGCTCGGGCTTATGCGGAACAGAAGCTCAGCCCGCTCTTTTGCGTGGCGCAGCAGTTCCTCCGTGATCTTCTGTTCCGTTATGTCGCGTGAGATCGTCGAAATGCCGATCATCCTGCCCGAAGTGTCGTATATGGGCGAGATCGTAAGGGAGACATGGATCTTTTCGCCGTTCTTTTTCATGCGGATAGTCTCGTAATGCTCGTATGGCACCCCATGCTTTATCCGGTCGAGGATCTGGAACATCTCATCTTTTCGTTCCGGAGGAGCTATGATAGATATCGGCTTGCCCGTCGCTTCTCCGGCCGCATAACCGTATATCTTCTCTGCGCCATGGTTCCAGGTCACGATCTTCCCGTCCATGGTCTTGCCTATGATGGCGTCGTCGGAAGATTCGACGATCGCGGCGAGCCGGCGCAGTTCCTTTTCCGATCTCTTTCGTTCGATTATCTCTCTGGATAAGGGCCGGAATATAAGTAGGTAGAGTGCCGGGTATGCCAGAAAGATCACAAGGAAGCCGTCGACCAGCGATTCGGGCACGGGTCCAAGGCTGAAAAGTCCGGTAAGTATATTGATAAGTATGTCGGCTATAAAGACTATGACAAGAAGGGTGATGATGAGACTCAAGGCGGTGGGGCTCTTTGCGCCGTCATTTTTCGCGAGGTTTTTCATACGGGTTATTTTACCATATACTATTAAGCTAGGACGAGTATTTTTGTTTCAACTCGGTCAAATAGACCAGGTGTTTCTTCTCCTCATCGATCAGTTCCCGGACCTTCTCGGTGTGGTGTGGGGACATATATTTCAGGAGCTCGTTAAAAAACAGTATGGCGTCTTTTTCAAACCCTATACCGTACTGGATAGCCGCCAGAGGCGAGCGTACATTTTTCGAAAACCATTCGGCGGAGACCTGGTTGTAGAGAAGGTCGTCAACGGTCGCTTTTACATAGTCCGCGAACTCTCCCTTATAAAATTCGGTAGTTTCCGACTCTTCGAGCGTGGACCGTATCTCCGAAAATTTCTTTATATGCGTATCTTCCCAGTCGCGGAGGCGCGAGAAGAGTTCTTTTAAGTCCTTCTCCTTGAATTTGTCGGCAACGTAGCCGTAAAAATCCCGCCGCTTACGCTCTTTTTCGATGCCCATATCTATTACTTCGGCCGCGTTGAAAAGATTTGGCATTAAGTGCTCCTTTCTGCTACGCCATTCACCAGATAGACCGAGGTATGGCTTCGCAGTAATAGGTCCTACGAAGCCCTACCACAGACTAACTACGGAAGGGCGAAGTAGACCTTTTTACTTTGTCGCCGAAAGAGGTGTCGAGTGACCGCGCGGACGCTATCAGCGGGTTGTCGAGCGGTATCTTCCTTACGCCCTTCGAGACTTCTTTTAACGAAACTTTGATGAACTCGTTCCGCTGGACCCCGACCATATGGCCGAACTGCCGCTTCTTTATCATATCGACGGCCTTGGTGCCCAGCTGGGTTGCCAGCACGCGGTCATACGGCGTCGGGCTTCCGCCACGCTGGAGGTGGCCCATAACTACCGTGCGCGTCTCGACTTTGGTTGCGTTTTCAAGGGCCTGTCCGAGCACAAATCCTATTCCGCCGAGGCGGATGGGGTCGGAGCTTTCTTTTACTATGCGCCGTATCACGATATCCCCGCCTTTTGCCTTGGCGCCCTCAGCCACTACGATTATGCTGAATCTCTTACCGCGCCGGTTCCTGTCTTTGACCTTTTGGGCGACAATATCGATATCGTACGGGATCTCCGGTATGAGTATGATATCCCCGCCGCCCGCTACGCCTGAGTGGAGAGATAACCAGCCGGCATTATGCCCCATGACCTCCACTATCATGACGCGATGGTGCGACTGGGCGGTGGTGTGGAGCCTGTCTATGCCTTCGGTAGCTATCCATACGGCGGAATCGAACCCGAACGTTATATCGGTCCCCAGTATGTCGTTATCTATCGTCTTTGGCACGCCTATTACCGGCACGCCGTCAGTGAAGAGTTTGTAGGCTATGCTGAGAGTTCCGTCGCCACCGATGCAGACGAGGCAGTCGAGCTCCATCTTTTCTATATTATCGAGACAGCGCCGCGAGAGGTCTTTAAATATCAGATTATCCCCCTGATGTATCGCGTATCGGTACGGGTTGGCCTTCTTCGAGGTCCCCAGGATCGTGCCGCCGAGGGTCAGTATTCCGGAAAGCTCGCTCAATTCCAGATGCCGGTACTTATTATTGACAAGACCTTCGTAACCGTCCTCGATGCCGATTATTTCGGCGTCCATCTCCAGCATGGCTTTTTTAGCTACCGCGCGAATAACAGCGTTGATGCCCGGGCAGTCTCCGCCGCCCGACAATATACCTATCCTCTTTCGCATACGTATCGTTCCTCCGGGTTAAATTGTGTGCGCCACTATTTCCGTCAGGACCACTATGTCTTCGGTGCAAAAAATATTCGAGATATTCTTATCAAATAAAATATTCGCGTCCGGACCGAATTCTTCGTCCGCCTTTGAGAGCGTTATCAGGATAGGCACCCCATCGAGCGGATATATGACGATCCCGACATCCCCTTTATCGGCTATGGCGCCCGAGAACCGGCCGAGCGTGTCTTTTATAGAGTCGGGGAGATGGCCGTATTTCTTCAAGATGCGGTCGATCGTCCGCTTTTTGAATGCCGGGTAATAGCCTTCGCCGCCTTCGAGTTCGTTGAAGTCGACCCATTCACCCGTAAGCGGCGGAAGGGTCTTTGATCTCAATTTGGCCGCAAGGTAATGCAGCAGTATTATGGCTATATGATCTTTTGCGGGGGCGTCGAGGGGACCGGAAAGTACGGCCCTGGCCTTAGGGTCTATCGTGTAAGCGTCCGATAAGAATTTCGTCGTGACCGGCTTGTCGTCCGGGGAAAGGTTTAAAAATGCGCTCCACGCTTTCTCAACCGCCTGCTGGTAGCCCATGGGGATAGTATACTACAACTCCTCAGCAAAATACAAAAATTTTCGCGATCCCTTCGTTAGTGCAAAAGTTTTATTCGCGGCCTGAATTTTTTCGCCGTGCGCTACGGTTTACGTCTCGCGAATTTGCAGGAATTCCTTCGGCCGCTGTTTAGTTTTTGCTTTTCGCAAAAACAAAGCAAACATCGGCCTCAGTCAGTTCCTGCATTCGCTCGACGTAAATTTCGCCTTCGGCGAAACCTCGCCAAAGCTTTAG
>JAQURV010000095.1 GCA_029004355.1 Candidatus Omnitrophota bacterium | reverse complement strand
GCTGCCCGAGAAGATATCGTTTACGGGTATGCAGCCTGCGGTCCAGTTACCTGAGAAAGTTTCGTTTGTAGGAATACAGCCTGCCGTGCAGCTGCCGGAGAGAGTCTCGTTCGAAGGAATGCAGCCTGCGGTCCAGCTGCCGGAGAAGATATCGTTTACGGGTATACAGCCCACAGTTCAGTTACCTGAGAAGGCATCCTTTGACGGAATGCAGTCTACGGCCGCTCTGTCTCAGCCTCTGCCTAAGACGGCGTTCGAAGGTATACAGCCTGCCGTGCAGCTGCCGGAGAGGGTCTCATTCGAAGGGATACAGACCGTGGTCCAGCTGCCTCCGAAAACTTCGTTCGAAGGGATACAGCCTACGGTCCAGATGCCTGAGAAGGCATCCTTTGACGGAATGCAGTCTACGGCCGCTCTGTCTCAGCCTCTGCCTAAGACGGCGTTCGAAGGGATACAGCCTGCCGCCCAGTTACCGGAGAAGGTTTCGTTCGAAGGGACAAAGGTGACAGAGACGCTGCCTCCGTCCGCTCTCCAGACGCTCAAGGAAGTGGCCGCATCAGCCGCCCTGCCCGAGACGAAAGAAGCCTTTAAGGCGATCGATGGCGCAGTCCAGTTGCCTCCGAAGACTTCGTTTGAAGGCACTCAGGCTGCCGTGACCATGCCGTCGCCCGCGATAAAGCCGGAGGCGTTCAAAGATGCATCAGTTACCGTGACACTGCCTCCGGAGGTATCGTTCGAAGGCGCAAAGGTCGCCAGCCAGCTTCCCAAAGAAGCTTCGTTCGAAGGCATCCAGGCGTCTTCTGAGTTGCCGGCCGTCATATTTGAAGACGGTATGCCTGAAGGGAAGGTCCAGGTGATGTTCCCGAGCAATCGCCCTGTCATCGCCACTCAAAATGTCGGCGTGCCTCTAGGCGCTGAAAAGCCGTTCCTCGGTACTAAGATCAAAGATAGCGATGACAAATAATCCCCATATTGTATTAATATTATAATTGTGATAATATAACCTCACTATGCTCATCGACACGCATTGTCATCTTTCGTTCCCTGACTTTGACAGGGACCGGGATGATGCCATAGACAGAGCGAAAAAGATAGGCGTTACCGGCATAATAGATGTCGGAAGTTCTATCGAAGGAACGCGCCGCGCAGTTGAGCTTGCCAGGGCGCGGGATATCGTGTACGCGACTGTCGGAGTCCACCCGCATGAGGCGAAGTCAGTTACGGATGAAGTAATTTCCGAATTCCGTAAACTGGCAAAAGAGGCCAAAGTAGTTGCGGTCGGAGAGGTTGGGCTGGACTTCTACAGGAACCTGTCGCCCAAAGAAGAACAGGAATCGGCGTTCAGAAAATTCATCCGCCTTGCCCGCGATCTCGGCCTGCCGCTTATAATCCACGCCAGAGAAGCCGCCCGCGATACGATCAGGATCCTTGATGAGGAGAAGGGAGCCGGTCTGCGTGGCGTTATGCATTGTTTTTCCGGTGACGAAAGATTTCTGGAGGAATGCCTGGGCCTGGGACTCTACGTTTCATTTACGTGCAACCTTACCTTCAAGAATGCGGAGGGCCTGCGCTCGGTCGCAAAGAAAGTCCCTGTCGAGAAGCTTCTCCTCGAAACGGACGCGCCATACCTGGCGCCGCAGAAGTTCCGCGGCAAGCGGAACGAGCCGGCGTATCTTGTCTATCTGGTCGATCAATGGGCCGATATCACGGGCCTCTCCAGGAACGATATCTCCAGGATAACGACGCACAACGCTAATGCGCTCTTCAAATTGCATCCGGCGGAAGGGTCCAGGATAGCATACGAGATCAGGGATTCGCTCTATCTTAATATAACGAACCGCTGTACCAATAACTGCAACTTTTGCATACGGAACGAGACGGATTTCGTCAAGGGCCATAACCTGATGCTGGAAAAAGAGCCGTCCGCCGAGGAGATAGTGAAGGCGGCAGGCGACCCGGCGAAATATAAAGAGATCGTATTCTGCGGTTATGGTGAGCCGACAATGCGGCTCGACATTGTCGAAGCGGTGGCGAAAGAGCTGAAGGCGAAGGGCGCTGCGGTCAGGCTCGTCACGAACGGCCACGGCGACCTGATAAATTCCAGGCCGATAGCCGGGGAGCTCGCGGGCCTTATAGACAGGGTCTCGATCAGCCTTAATGTCGATACCGAAGAGAGGTATAACGAAATATGCGTCCCGAAATTCGGGCGCGGGACCCACAAACACGTCATCGATTTTATAACGGACTGTGTGGCGCACAAGATAGATACCGAAGTAACGTGCCTGGACCTGGAGGGCGTCGATATAACGAAGTGCGAAGAGCTGGCGAAGTCGCTAGGCGCTAGATTCAGGCTCAGGAGATACGGGGTCACGGGATGAAGCGATCCTTTGGATTTATACGCCGGGAGCGGTTATATATATTGCTCCTTATCTTTGTAATGCTGGTGAGCGCGATAACGGTCGCCTCAAACAGGGAAGCGGCGCGGGCAAAAGAGGCTACAGTCAAGGCGGTGGAGAAGCGCCCCGAAGACGACCAGCTTCTAAAACGCCGGCAGATAGAGGATCTTCTGCAGGAGAACAAGCCCTTAGCCGTTATATTTACCATCACCTCACTCCTTATACTGTTAGTGCTCTTCCTCGGGCTCGTCATCGATGTAATATTATTTTCCCGCCGGTTTTCCGGCAGGACCATAGATATCCGCACATCTTACCTGGACGCCGCGAAGTGGGGCGTCTGGGATGTGGGAAAAGTCGCCATACTCTTCCTCTTCTTCGGCTATATGCTGGTCATCATAGAATCGGTCCTCATAAGGGTATTCCCGATAATAAAGAATGACGATCTGCGCATGGTGTTCAATTCATCTGTTCTTGATACCCTGACCATAGTCTTCATATTATACTTCACGGTCGTCCAGTATAAGGAGAAGCTGCGGTCTGTCGGCATCGCCTTTAAGAATTTTTCAAAGAACGTCTTCTATGGCATTATCGGGTATGTGGCGACTCTGCCGCTCCTCTTCCTGATATTGATAATTACGGCAGTAGTCGCAAACTTCTTCAAGTATGTCCCTAAGGAACAGGTGGTGGTCGAGCTCTTCATGCGCCAGGACAATCCCGTTTTTCTTATATATACGAGCGTCTTTGCCGCGATAGCCGGCCCGATAGTGGAAGAGCTCTTCTTCAGAGGTTTCATGTATACAGCCGTCAAAAAACATGTCGGGATATTCTGGGCCGCGGTCATCTCCGCGGCGTTTTTCGCCGGGCTCCACGCGCATCCGGTCGGATTTTTGCCGATAATGGTGCTCGGGATCCTCCTGGCGTATCTCTACGAAAAGACGGGGACGCTGGTATCGTCGATAACCGTTCATATGATACATAATTTCAGTATGGTCTTACTGGTATTTATGGCCAAGTCCGTAAAAGGGATGTGACTTAAGGTATGGTAAAAGTTTCGCTCGCACGCTGTTCCGGTTATGATACAAGCAAGGTCTACGCCGCCGTAAAGAGGGCGGTGGACCTGGTCGGCGGGATAGAGGCCTTCGTAAAGCGGGGCGCCAGGGTCCTCATAAAGCCTAACCTTATCTCGGCTCGTCTCCCCGAGGAGGCGGTTGATACGCACCCGGAAGTGGTGCGCTCGGTGGTGCGGCTCGCTAAAGAGGCCGGCGCCGGCTCCGTGCTCATCGGTGATTCGCCGGGAGGATACGGAGCAAATATAGACGAGATATTCGACAAGTCCGGGATGCGGGCGATGGCGAAAGAGGCAGGCGCGGAACTTGTGAAGTTCGCCGTATCCAGGACCGTTGACGGCATACCTTTTACGCGCCATCTCTTCGATTGCGATTGCATAATCTCGGTACCTAAACTTAAGACGCATTGCATAACGATCCTGACGGCCGGCATCAAAAATATGTACGGCACGGTCGTCGGTCTTTACAAGGCCGAACAGCATTCCAAGTCGCCGAAAGAAAGGGATTTCGCGAAGGTCATCTCGAAGATCTATTCTATAGCGAAGCCTCACCTCACGGTCCTGGATGCGATCACGGCGATGGAAGGGGACGGCCCTTCCGGCGGCCGGCCAAGGGACCTTGACCTCATCATGGCGGGGCCCGACGCGGTTGCCATAGATACGATCGCCGCCGCGATCATAGGGGTCGAGCCGCTCGACGTGCTTGTCATCAGAGAGGCCTTTGCGTCCGGATACGGTGAAGGAGACCCGGCCAGGATAGAGCTGATGGGCGATGATGCCTCCAGTTTCGTCCTCCCGGATTTCAAGCTGCCGCAGACTATTCCCCTGGGGCTTATACCGACCGCGATAACCAACTCTATCGCGTCTTTAATAAAATTTAAACCCTGTATAGTTACGGACCTTTGCAGGAGGTGTAAGCTTTGCAAAACGACCTGCCCTGTCAATGCTATTGAAATTGAGAAAGTTTCCTGTAAAATAGACTATAAGAAGTGCGTAAGGTGCCTTTGCTGCCATGAAGTCTGTCCTTACAAGGCTATTCATATTAAACGCAATATTCTGACCAGAATGGTATGGGGATGATATGCCGGTAGATACGATATTTTGGGATCACGGAAGCATCAAGCTTGTCGACCAGACACTGCTTCCCGCGAAGTTCAAGTACATCAGGTGCCGCGACGTCAAGACCCTGTGGCATGCGATAAAGAAGCTGCAGGTGCGCGGCGCGCCCGCCATAGGCATCGCCGGCGCGCTCGGTATAGCGCTGGGGGTGAAGAGTTCGAAAGCAAGGACCGGTAAAGATCTTTTACGGGAAGTCACCGGGATAGCCAGGTATCTTGCCTCGTCGCGTCCTACGGCCGTCAACCTTTTCTGGGCGCTCGCGAGGATGGAATGCATCGCGTCCCGGAACAGCGCCAGGAGCGTATCCGATATCAAGAGGATGCTGGAGAGAGAAGCGCTGGAGATCATACGGGAAGATAAAGAGGCGTGCCGCTCCATGGCCCGGTACGGCGCGCGGCTCATAAAGTCGGGCGATACCATATTGACCCATTGCAACGCCGGCGGCCTCGCCACCGCCGACTACGGCACCGCGCTCGGCGTGCTCTTCGAGGCGTCGCGTCAGGGCAAGCGCATCAAGGTTTACGCCGATGAGACGCGGCCGCTCCTGCAGGGCGCGCGGCTCACGACGTGGGAACTTATGCACGCAGGCATAGACACGACGCTCATCTGCGACAATATGGCGGCAAGCCTTATGGCGAAAGGCAGGATAGACAAGATATTTGTCGGAGCCGACCGTATCGCCGCGAACGGCGACGCCGCGAATAAGATCGGGACATACAGCGTGGCGGTCCTCGCCCGGCACCACGGGATACCGTTTTATGTAGTGGCGCCGCTTTCGACATTCGATCTGAATATCGCCTCGGGTAAAGATATCCCTATCGAAGAACGCGATGCCGATGAAGTGAGGGCCATAGGCGGCAGGTTCATCGCGCCCAGGAACGTCAAGGTGTATAACCCGGCGTTCGACGTAACTCCGAACGGTCTGATAGCTGCGATCGTTACGGAAAAAGGGATATTCAGGAAACCGTATGCAAAAAACTTTAAAAAATATCGGCGAAATAGGCCTTATTGAGCGTATCGCCGGTAAAGTCAGGCGCGACCGAAGCGTCGTTAAAGGCATCGGCGACGATACGGCAGTCATAAAATGGACTGAGGGGAAATATCTCCTCTTCACCTGCGACATGACTATAGAGGATGTTCACTTCAGGAGGCGCCGGGCGACGCCGTTCCAGATCGGGTGGAAGGCCCTCGGCCGCAACATAAGCGACATCGCGGCCATGGGAGGCGTGCCGAGATACGCGCTAGTCTCTATTGGGCTCGATCCGCGACTGCCGGTTTCGTTCGCGGAGGGCATATTTGCCGGCATGGACGCTCTTGCGAAGAAGTTCAGGATAAATATCGTAGGCGGCGATACCTCCAGGTCCGGGAAGCTGGTGATAGACGTATCGCTGATAGGCGAAGTGGAGAATCCCAGGCTTGCATTGCGGAGCGGCGCTAGGGAAGGCGACGCGATATTCGTAACGGGATTTATCGGCGGTTCCATCAAAGGCAGGCACCTTGGGTTTACCCCGCGGCTCAACGAGGCGAGAGCGCTCGTCAAAAATTTCAAGATCAATTCGATGATCGATATCTCGGACGGCCTTCTCCTCGATCTTGGGAGGGTGCTTGAGGCAAGCGGCGCCGGTG
>JAQURV010000094.1 GCA_029004355.1 Candidatus Omnitrophota bacterium | reverse complement strand
GCCTGCGCCGGCAAATCCGTCCGACGAAGAGGCCGCCGCAGAAACTCCGAAAGAGGAAGATAAAACTCCGCCGGTCCAGACGGTACCGGTTGACCCGGGCAACGTGACGGTAAATTTTAAAGGAGCCGACATCAAAACGGTGCTCGCGTATATCTCGGAAGTGTCGGGAGTGGATATCGTGCCGGCCCCAGACGTCAAAGGCGTCGTAGACCTGAAACTTACGAATAAGCCATGGAAGGTCGCTCTCGATATAATCCTGAGAAATTATGGATTTGCCTATGAAAGGGAAGGCGATATCATAAGGGTTGTTACCGTGAGCCAGTTAAAGCAGGAAGAGCTTGCTTCCCAGACTTATAACTTAAACTACAGTAAGTGCAAGGATGTAGTGGACTCCATAAAGAATATTGTGAGCGAAAAAGGCAAGGTTACATACGACGAGAGGACGAATACCGTCATCGTTACCGATATTCCTACGAATCTCTACAAGATGGGCCAGATCATAGCGCGGCTGGACAAAAAGACCCAGCAGGTCCTTATCGAGGCTAGGGTAATAGAGACGGTGCTCGACGACAGCGAAAAACTGGGTATTGACTGGAATGTAAAGGTAAGCGTCTCCGGCGCGAAGCGGCCGATAACGTTCCCGTTCGAGCAGTTCAAGGCGGGGTTCGGGAAAAATCAGGAGGGGTTGAACTATTTTCCGCAAGTGCTTACAGACAATCCTCAGACGGCGGTTGCAGGCGGTGCTGGTACGGCGGCGGTCAGTACAACGACGGCGGCGGAATTTCCTACCGACGCGGAAGGTGCGTTTGCGTTCCCGTTTGCTGTCCAGGATGACTTTAAGTTCGGTACTATCGATTTTACCCAGTTCAGCGCCATTCTGGAGATGCTGAAATCGCGGGCGAATACCGATATAGTCTCGAACCCGAGGATCGCTACTCTGAATAACCACGAAGCCGTTATCAATGTCGGACAGACGCTTAATCTGCCGAAATACGAAAGGAACTCTTCGACCGGCAAGATGGAGATAACCGGCTACGATCCTAAGGACCTGGGGATCATATTGAAAGTGACCCCCCACATAAATGATGTCAACGAGATAGTCGTGGACCTGGAGCCGCAGATATCGAGCCTTTTGCGTTACGATACCCTGGACGCGGCGAGCGGAGTCGTAGCGCCGGTCTTTTCCGCGCGAACCGCGAAGACCCAGGTCATGATAAAGGACAATCAGACGATCTTTATAGGCGGCCTGATACAGGAGAATGACGTAGATTCGAAGAGAAAACTGCCATTCCTCGGAGATATACTGGGAGATATCCCCGGCGTGGGGCTGCTGGTCTCGAAAAAAGAGACAACAAAGCAGAAGACCGAGCTCATATTTTTCATAACGGTCAATATGATGGATGACCATGAGATCAAGGGATTGCCGGACCCGGACAATATTTACAATCCCAAGTATACCCTGACGCATGCTCAGGCTAAGCCTTCCAAGAAAAAGGAAAAGAAGAGATAAAGATAAAGATAATTTTTCAGAAGACTGCGGATATGCGGTTCATTTCGCATCTGGATCTAGTGAGGTTATTCCAAAGAGCTTTGCGCAGGGCCGGCTTTCCTGTCACGATTACCAAAGGTTTCAGTCCCCGCCTCAAGGTGAGCATAACCCGTGCATTAAAGTTGGGTGTTGAGAGCGAGAGCGAAGAAGCGGTGATATCGCTGGACAAACCTGTGGATGCTGAAAATTTTATGGCGCTTTTAAACAAACAATTGCCGGCGGGGATCAAAGTAACCGGCGCTCAGGCCTCGGCCGAAGACCTCGGCACTTAGCCAATAACGTGGCTTAATAAACTGGGAGAAAGATTAAAATGCAGAGAGATATATTTATAAATATCGCGCAGCACGAAAAGCGCGTGGCGATATTGGAGAATAAGCGCATCGAGGAGTTTTATGTCGAGAGGCCGGATTATGTGAATCTGGTGGGAAACATTTACAAGGGCAGGGTGGAGTCCGTCCTGCCGGGTATGGGTGCCGCATTTGTCAATATGGGGCTCGAGAAGAACGGTTTTTTATATGTAGCAGATGTGGTTGCGGGGACCGCAAGTTACGAGAAACTGCTGGAGGAGGGCACCGACGAAGAGATGGAGAAGATGGACTCCAAAAAGCCCTATCCTTCAATAGCGGAGCTTCTCAAAAAAGGCGACGAGGTGGTCGTACAGATAGTTAAAGAGCCTATAGGCACCAAAGGCGCCAGACTTACCACGCATATAAGCATTCCGGGAAGGTTTCTTGTGCTCATGCCTTTCGATAACCATATAGGGCTGTCGAAGAGGATCGAATCCAGGGAAGAGCGGGACAGGATCCGTAAGATCATCGAAGAATTGAAGCTGCCCAAAGATATCGGCTTCATAGTGAGGACAGCCGCCATAGGCGCGTCCCTGAAAGATTTTTCCAGGGAGTCGAGGTACCTTTTAAATCTCTGGCAGCAGATAAAGGCGAAGATAAGGAGGGTAAAGCCTCCCCAGCTTATACATCAGGAGTACGACCTTGTTCTGAGAGTGGCAAGGGATATATTTACCTCGGACGTCTCGAGGTTTGAGATAGATTCGAAAGCCGACTTTAAGCGCGTATCCAGGTTTTTACGCATACTGGCCCCCCATCTGCGGCCGAGGCTTAAATTCCACGGCGAAAGGGCGCCGCTATTCGAAAGGTTCGATATAGAAAAGCAGATAGCGAAGCTTTACGACAGGGTCGTACAGCTAAAATCGGGCGGCTACCTCATATTCGACCAGACCGAATCGCTCGTCGCGATCGACGTGAATTCGGGAAAATTTGTGGGGAAGAGGAACCTGGAGGATACGGCGTTCAAGACCAATATCGAAGCCGCTGAGGAGATACCAAGGCAGCTTAAACTCCGCGATCTGGGCGGTATCATTATCATAGATTTTATCGATATGGAGTTTGCGGACCACCGCCGCAATGTCGTCAAAACGCTCGAGAGGCATCTTGAGAGCGACAAAGCCAAGACAAAGATCCTCAATATCTCGAGCATAGGCCTTGTGGAGATGACCCGGCAGAGGATGAGAAAGTCTATCGAAGGCAAGAGTTATCAGAAGTGCCCTTACTGCAACGGCCGCGGCATAGTCAAATCCGTTCCGACCATATCTCTTGAGCTTATGCGTAAGCTCGAACACTCGCTCATGGAGACCAGGTCCAGAGATGTCTTCGTTTCCCTTAATCCGGAAGTGGCCTATTATGTTTCCAGCCCCGAGCGTAATATGATAAAGCCTCTTGAACGCAGGTTCAGAAAGGTCTTAAGGATAATAGAGGATCCAAACCTGCATATAGAAGAGATAAAGATCGAAGAAAAGTGAAAAAGATCATAGTAACTGTCCTTTTCCTGGCTGCCGTCTATGCAGCGTATACCGCCGTTATGCGTTCCCCAAAGGCCAGTCCGGCTTTAAATCCCAAGATATCGGAAGTGGGCGATAAGATAGAGGTTGTGAAGACCAGCGCGATCAATACCATAGAATCCTTTAAAGAGAAGATAAAGGAAACGGGTAAGCTCTCCGTGAAATCCGGCGCTCCGGAAAATGACCCGCCCAAAGGCATAATCCTATACCTCAAACACGGGGGCGTGGTGGAGGGGAAGCTTCTGGAGAAGACCGCCGACTCGTACACGGTAGACTGGAAAGGGTCCAAGTATACTATAATGGCGAGCCAGGTGGCCCGGGTAGAAGCTAAGGGGGAGAAAGAAGTAGAGTGGCGGTATAAAAATGATGTGGTCGTGAAGAGGACGAACGGCATAGTCAGCGACGGCAAGATCACGGATATCGATAACGAGGGGATCACGCTGGAGTTTGCGGAAGGCGGCGGCACCATGGAGATGAAGGTCGGCATGGGACAGGTCGACCACCTTATGTTCGCGCCGGTCTTTAACCAGGAATCGGCAGAGGTAGAGAAACACCTGAAGACCCTGTTCCCTAAGCTGAAGTTTTACCGCGAGGGTAATTTTACCCTCATTACTGATTCGCATCCCCTGTGGGTCAATATTTATAAAAAGACTATACGGTCGGTCTATACAGAAATGTATATGAAGTTTTTCAGGCTGTTCAAGGACAGAAAACCTAAATATCAGAATTTTGTAGTCATATTCGACGATCCCGATGACTTTGCCGAGTATTGCACCGCCGACTGCGTGCCTTTCTGGCTCATACTGGGTTATTTCAGCCCGACCGACAAGACGCTGTTCCTCTACAACGCGTTCGGGGAAAAATGGGAAAAGATAGTTTTTGAGATAGCGGCGCGGGTCATCGGACAGTATGACGCGTGGATCGAGTCGCTAAAAGCGAAATACGACATCGATAAACGGTACGACATATTCATCGACGGGCTGGTCAAGGAGAATAAGGATAAATTCTGGAACGCGTATAATTTTTATAAAGCAGGGTTGAGCGACATTACCGTCTCCACGCTGCGCCACGAATTCACCCACGAAATATTGAGCAGCTGGGGACTCCAGAACATAGTTCTGTCGAAACCGAAGATAGACAAGGAAAAACTGGTAGCTAAAAAGAAAGAATTCCTGGAGACGAAGGATCTCGACAAGAAGAAAGAGCTCTTTATGACCTTGATGGGTATGTCGAAAGAAGAGGTCAAGGACATAGAGATGGAGGCGTCAGAGTCCTGGCTGGCCGAAGGCCTGGCCACCTATTTCGAGACAGAGCCGCCCGGCAGCGTAGACCCGAACTGGCTGTTCCTCTATCAGGAGATGGCGCGGAAGAACGAGGTCAACCCCATAGAGTTCATAACCAATTTCAAGATGGGGAGCTTCCCGGGGTTGTGCAATAAGGCTACCCTGAACGCTTATGCCCAAAGCTGGGCATTCGCGACTTTTCTTATAAATACCTATCCGGAACAATTCGTAAATTACCAGAATAAGGTTGCTGATAAAATTTCCGATAAGGAAGCGGATAAACTGAACTGGCTTCTCGAATGCCTTAACAAAGACCTTCCCACGCTCGAAAAGGAATTCAGGGAGTTCATGAAAAGATATAAAGAGGAGGAAGACCCTTACGTTAAGCGGTTTATGAAATATTGCGAAATATACGGAAAATAGAGCCGCAAAAGTAATAGCTTGACGGAAAAAGCAGGCGTATGGTATAGTAATCAGTCTTATGCAGGTAGTCCCTCGGTGCGGGAGTGAGATGACGGCGCCTCGGGACGATTTGCCTAAAGTGAGATAATAGCAAATCGGAGGTATAAAAAATGTACGCAGTGGTTGAAACAGGCGGTAAACAGTATAAGGTGGCTAAGAACGACATAGTTCTCGTCGAGAAACTTAAGGCTAAGGTAGGCGGCGAGGTAAAGCTATCCCACGTTCTGCTGGCCAAAGAGGGCAATTCCATCCATGTGGGCAGCCCCTACCTCAAAGGCACGCATGTGGTATGCGAGTCGTTGGGCGAGGTGAGGGGAGATAAGGTCATAGCTTTCAAGTATAAGAAACGCAAGAGCGAGAAGAAGAAGATAGGCCATAGGCAGGCATTTACAAAGCTTAAAGTCAAAGAAATAGAGATCGCGAAGACGTAAAGCAGTACGATATAATGACAAATATCAAAGCTCAAATGACAAATAAATATCAAATATTACTAATACTACAAAATAAATTCAAAATCCCAACCTTCCTTGGTATTATTTGTAGTATTTGACATTGGGATTTATTTGGTAGTATTTGGATTTTTGTCATTTGACATTTAAAAATCAGTCTACTTGAGAGGGTAATAGATATGGCACACGTAGTCAACGGCAGAGACGGCCAACCAAAGAACCGCGGGATAAAGCGTTACAACGATCAGGTTGTAAAGGCAGGAAGCATATTGCTGCGGCAGTGCGGTATGCGTTTCAAACCGGGCCGCAACGTAGGTACGGGTAAGGACGGTACGCTCTTTGCCCTGGTCGACGGTAAGGTGCGTTTTGCGCCCAATAAGGTTGTCAGCGTAATACAGACCGCGAAGTAATGGACCAAGCCGGGTTCATAGACGAGGCAAGGGTATTTATAAAGGCCGGCGACGGCGGAGACGGCTGCAACAGCCTCTATCGCGATCGCGTCAACAGGATCGGCACGCCCGACGGCGGGTTCGGCGGCGGAGGCGGTGACATAATATTCGAGGCCGACAGCAACATCCACACCCTCTTAGACTTCCAATACAGGCAGCATTTCAAAGCAGAATCCGGCTTGAACGGCAGCTCCAATCATAAGAAGGGAGCCAGAGGTAAAGACCTCCATATCAAAGTTCCCGCAGGCACCATAATAAGAGACGCCGAGAACGACCTTCTTTTAAGGGATCTTGCCCG
>JAQURV010000093.1 GCA_029004355.1 Candidatus Omnitrophota bacterium | reverse complement strand
AAAGGGAAGTGCCGAACATAATGGAAAGATACGGGAGAGTAGGTGAGCTTAGACCTGACGAAATAGCCCAGTTAAAAAGGGAGATAGGTCTTATTACAGGGACGCATTTCTTTGTGTGGGGCTTAAGCGGAGCTTTCAGAGAAAGAAAGCTGCCTATCTTTAAGGGGAGCCACATCGATACGCTCCTTACTATATTTAGCGATCCGCGGCTCGGCTTAAGCCGGGATGATTTCCCGTGGCTATTCCAGAAGCGTACCCCACCGCGTGGCGCCAAACCGCCCGACGTCTCCGACGTAGTTCCTCCCAGCTTCGGCGGAGCGACGAATCCGGAGTATTATATTCCTGAGATTTTGCAACAGGCCGGATCCATGTCCCGCGATGCCTTGCTCGCCGCGTTCGAGGGCAAAAACATCCCCGTAAAGGATGTTACTTTAGCACTTGCCGGGCTGATGGAAGACGGATCTATAATAGAGAAAGACGGATTATTACATCTGGCCGCAAGCGCGGCCGCGGCTGTATTCGGCGGCGCGGCGGTACAACACAGGACAGATGCGGGGTCGAGGCGCTATCATACTCGAACGGCGCAACAAAGATCTGTAGATAGAGCCGGACTCAAACGATTACTTGATAAGGCGCAGCATACAATATCGGAACTTTCCAATAAAACAGGCATTCCTTGCGCATTGGTATATGCCGACTTGAAACAAATGGGACTCACGAGGCACCCCAACCTTAAGAGAGAGCACAATCAACGTTTCGATGAAAAGATACGCGATGACAGAGCTCGATTAAAAGATTTGCTTGATAGTGGACTTTATACCGCCAGAGAGCTTTCCGAGAAGACAGGAATTGCGATCGCGGATGTCAGAGATGATTTGATGAAATCGCCCGCGCTTAAAAACCATCCTAATCGAATGAGTCGCTCGGGAAAGGATGCGCAGGTTTTGAAAAATCTCCTCGATAACGGGCCACACACACCAAATCAGCTTGCTGAATTAAGTGGAATCAAGATTGAAACAGTGAGGAAAAGATTATATCGATATTCTATTTTGGGCCTCCACTCTAATCTCGTCAAAGAGAGACGCGTGCGCTCTCGAGAAAAAATTCAAAGTGATAGAGCTCTTGTAAAAAGTATGCTCGACGCCGGTCCTCATACCGTGTCGGAGCTCGCTCTCAAGGTTGACACTCCAGTCGAAACCGTAAGATGCAGTGATATATATTCGAATACTGAACTCAGAAAACATCATAATCTCATCAAGGAAGTTATTCAGCGTAGCCCCGAAAAGAGAGAGGCTGACATAGCTCGTATCGAAGCATTATTGGAAGATGGGATTTACTCGGCAAGAGAACTTTCGATTAAAACAGGCATTCCCATAGAAACCATCAAGTCCGACTTGCACCGCACCAGGCTTGAGCAGCATCCTAACCGCCGGATGGTTCACGCCATGCGCAGTGCCGAGCAAAAGAAAGAAGACAGGATGCTTCTTAAATCGCTACTTGATGCGGGGCCGCATAACGCCATTGAGCTTTCGATAGAAAGTGGTGTTCCGATAACTATTGTGCGGCATGATTTATTGCGTATAGAAGCTCTTAGAGATCATCCTAACCGACGTGACTTAAAAAATAAATTCAAAAAATACGGAATTATAACACGCAGTGTAGTTCCAGCTTATACCTTTTCAATAGATAATTTACCGGAGGACGATCTCGAGCTTCTCGATTTAATAGAAAACCGCTTGGACGGAAATCAACTATTGGTCGTGAAAGCTGATTTATTAAGCGATATTTCGGATAAAACATTAGCCCGGGAATTAGGCATCTCACCTGAAAGCTTGCCAGCTATACGCAAAGACGCCTGGAATGTTCTTGAGAAAGGATTTAGCGCAAAGGAACCGCAGGGTGACGTGTCAAAAATGAATGCACCACGAAGTGCGAAGCGAACGGGTGATGAGATAGGCCTATCCGCACCGCTAAAAAAGCATATAGAAGAGGTTAAGGCAAATGGAATCTCAAGAGAAAATAGCTTGCCGCGAAGTGCGGAGCAGTCTCACGTGATGAGTGCCGAAGAAAGAACGCGCGCACCCAAAGGTTCCACAGGCCCTGAACACGGCGATCCGAGGAAAGCGAACAGGGGTGAGGTACTGGAAAAGCGGCGGGATGCTGCGGATGCCGCCCGGATTGCGGTAGAGGCAGCTAATTTGCACCCCGGGGTGCAAAATTCGCCGCAAGACACGGAGGTAAAAAGGGTAAAAATAAAAAGTGCTATCCCAGAAGGGGACACCCCAATTGTGCTAGCCGCAGGCGCGGTCAAAGCCGAAGCTATCACTATTTGCGAAGCACTTTTTCAAATGCTCTCAAAAGGGATAGGCTGGTCTGCTATCCGTACGTATAATTCTTTGATAGAAGCAAAGATGGAGAAGAGGGGTTCTGAAGTGGTTGGAAATTTGCGCAGGGTAGTCCTCGATCACGCCAAACAGTTAGGTTTTGACGGCGAAGAAGCATGGAAAAAAATAGGAGAAGAGCTGAAGCGGATGGAAGACGATCCTGCTCTTCGGGCACAATGGATCCATGTCGAAATCATACGGAGGTGCGATTTTATCCTTAACGTGTGGCGGAAGACTAGTTTTGAAGACGTAAGCAAATTAATAAACGTTCTTTATAACGGGATAGAAGGGATGGACGGTTACCGGGACTTGCAGGATATCCTAACGTCCATGATCGTTGATTATCGGGGGAAGAAAATTTTCTCAAGTGAAAAGATGGAACGATTGAACGAATATGTAAAGAAGATGCGTATTCCGGCGGGATCCGCCGAGCCGGCGGATGAGACGATCCGCATTACGAACCCGGCGGAGTTACTGATCGCGATAAGGGACGATGACGGCCCCGGAGGGCTATTAGCGAAGGCGCTGGGCGAAGGATTCAGCGTAAAGAACGACCTTTGTCCGAAGATATTCTCTTATAACGATAGGCGGCTCATAAACAAGGCCTATTATAACTTAGTGAAGCCTTTGATCGATGTCGGTATATTCGTAAATATGGACGGGCGTATCAAGTTTTCGGATATGATGATAGATACTCGCGGAAGGACGAGGGAATATGCCAGGACCTTGATCAATGTAGTGAATAATGTAAAATTAAAGATCAACAGAGGAGGCGATAAGCTGATATTGCGCGGAAGCATCCCGCCTGAGATGCGCTCCCTCTCCAGGGAAGCGGTCAGGATGCATATCGTCGATTACGCCTATAAGAAGGCGGCTCTTGCGGAGAAGGCCTATACGATCAAGGCATGGGAAGGGTATGCCGCTCTGAGCCAAAAGCCGTTCCTTACCGAGATAAGAGAGCTTACGAACGGTAAGGTGAGTTTCGAAGAGAATATAGACGAACTCGTCTCATTTGCCTGCACCAACGTGAACGATAGCACGGTTACGATCCTGCCTCTGAAACTACTGAGTGAGGACCAGGTGAGGGAGCTTGAAGAGCGCAAAGCCAGAGTAATTTATATCAATCTTGAGGGCCGGCATGTCGAATCGGACGACCTGACCAACCTGGAAGGCCTGATAGGAGTAGGGAGGGCCTACCTTAACGATGATGATGAATCCTTCTATAGGTTATACAGGCTGCTTACCCTGCGGCCCGCAAGCTATATCCCCTTAAAAGAGCTTAAAGATAACCCCGTTGACTTTATAAAACGGCTCAACTTCACCCTGAAACCGATCACGCCTTACGATCCCAGCGAACACGATCGCCTGAAGCACCTCCACGAGTCACTCCTTAGGTCTGCGTAATTCTTTTGACAATATAGCTTATATTATTATATAATCTTACTTCATATTTGGAGGTACCACTATATGAAAAGTGATAAGATCAAAAAAGGCGTTGAACGCGCAGGGGCGCGGAGTCTTTTGTACGCAACGGGTATATCTAAGGAGGATATGGCCAAGCCGTTCATAGCGGTTGCCACATCCCGGACCGATATCATACCCGGCCATATACACATGGCCAGGCTAGAGCGCTTTATTGAGCGCGGCATAGCCGGCGCGGGCGGGGTGCCGTTCTTCTTTGGTATACCCGGCATATGCGATGGCATCGCCATGGGGCATGCGGGCATGAGGTATTCGCTCGCTACGCGCGAGCTTATTGCGGATATGATCGAATGCATAATGAAAGCGCATCAGTTCGACGGTCTTGTCTGTCTGACGAACTGCGATAAGATCACGCCCGGTATGCTTATGGCCTCGGGACGATTGAACGTGCCTACTGTCGTTGTGACCGCAGGGCCTATGATGAGCGGGAATTTAAGGGGCCGGAGGCTTTCTCTGGTCAAGGACACATTCGAAGCGGTCGGCAGATTTAAGAAAGGCGACATATCACAGGACGAATTGAGCGCGCTTGAGATGTGCGCGTGCCCGGGCGCGGGTGCGTGCCAGGGGCTCTACACGGCAAATTCCATGGCGTGTGTGACCGAAGCTCTCGGTATGAGCGTGCCCGGTTGCGCGACGGCTTTAGCCGTCTCGGCGAAGAAGGACAGGATCGCTCAGGAGTCGGGCGAGAGGATAGTCAATCTTGTCCGCAGGAACATCCTGCCGCGCACGCTTTGCCGCAAAGAAGCGTTCGAGAACGCCATTAAAGTAGATATGGCGCTCGGCGGTTCGACGAATACGGTTTTGCATATAATGGCCGTTGCGAAAGAGTTCGGCATCGAGATCCCTATCGAGACGTTCGATGAGATCTCTAAACATACGCCGCACCTGGCGAACATCCTTCCGGGGGGCGAGCATTTCATGGAAGACCTCGATTCGGCGGGCGGTATCCCGGCGATAATAAAACGGATGAGGAACCAGCTTAACGACGTCATGACCTGCAGCTCCAAGATGATAAGCCAGATAGCCAACGATGCGCAGATCCTGGACGAGAACGTCATCAGGGATTATAAGAACGCATATCACAAAGAGGGCGGCATAGCGGTCCTGAAGGGCAACCTTGCGCCAGAAGGGGCCGTCGTGAAACAGACGGCCGTCTCAGACGCTATGATGAAATTCAAGGGCAAGGCCAGAGTATTCGATTCCGAAGAGGCCTCGATGCAGGCCATCATGGAAGGCAAGATAAAGAAAGGTGATTGTGTCGTTATACGCTACGAAGGGCCGAAGGGCGGCCCGGGCATGCGGGAGATGCTCTCGCCGACATCCGCGATCGTCGGAATGGGTCTTGCCGATGACGTTGCCTTGATCACGGACGGGCGGTTCTCGGGCGGGACGCAGGGGCCGTGCATAGGCCACATTGCGCCCGAGGCGCAGGTCGGCGGCATATTAGCTATCGTGCGCGACGGCGATGAGATAGAGATAAATATCCCCGCTAGGAAGCTGGAGCTGCTCGTAAGCAGTGATGAGATAAAGAAGAGGATGTCTACATGGAGGGCCCCGGAGCCGAAAGAGCGCGAAGGATATCTGGCGCGTTATGCGAAGGTCGTCTCTTCGGCGAGTGAAGGAGCTGTGTTGAAAGCATGACCAAACTTACAGGTGCAAAGATACTGATCGAGTCGCTAAAGAAAGAAGGGGTCGATATCATATTCGGCTACCCGGGCGGCCAGGTCCTGCCCATATTCGACGCGCTATACGACGCGCCGGTGAAGCTGATACTGACGCGTCACGAACAGGCCGCCGCGCACGCCGCGGACGGCTACGCGCGCGCGACCGGTAAGGTCGGGGTCTGCCTTGCGACATCGGGGCCGGGAGCGACGAATCTCGTCACCGGCATTGCGACGGCATATATGGATTCGGTGCCTATGGTAGCGATAACGGGACAGGTAAAGTCGTTCCTTATAGGCAACGATGCGTTCCAGGAGGCCGACATAACCGGTATAACCAGGCCCATAACCAAGCACAACTATTTGGTCGAAGACGTGAAAGACCTCGCGCGTATCGTAAAAGAGGCTTTTCATATCGCTTCTACCGGCAGGCCGGGGCCTGTTCTGATAGACCTTCCCTCCGACATCCAGAACCAGGAGGCGGAGTTCGTCTATCCGGATAAGGTCGAGATACGCGGATACAAACCGACTTACGAAGGGCATCCCGGCCAGATAAAGAGGGCCGCTAAGGCGATCTCGGAGTCGAAGCGTCCGATACTTTATGTGGGCGGCGGCGTTATAATCTCCGGCGCGTCCGAAGAGGTGCGTGAGCTTGCCATAAAGAACGATATACCGGTGACCATGACGCTTCTGGGTCTGGGCGCATTTCCCCAGGACCACAAATTGTCGCTCGGCATGCTCGGTATGCACGGCACGGCCTACGCGAACCATTCGATAATGGAGTCCGACCTGATAATCGCGGTCGGCGCGAGGTTTGA
>JAQURV010000092.1 GCA_029004355.1 Candidatus Omnitrophota bacterium | reverse complement strand
TGATCGAGACTCAGATCGTCTCGGAAAAGATCATCAGGGGGGACATCCATTATCTGGAGGCGCTGGCCGGGAACCTCAGCCCAAAGGCCGGATCCCGCATCACCATAATCGATACGGGCGGAAAAGTTCTCGCCGATTCCGAAAAGACGGAAGAGAGTGTCTTGCGGATGGAAAATCACAGCAACCGCCCCGAGATAAGGACTGCCATGGCCGGAGACGCCGGCATCGATATCCGGTATTCGCCGACGCTTAAGATCGACATGCTGTACGCAGCATTACCGATAAGGGATAACGATAGAATAGTGGGCGTATTGAGATTGGCGCTTCCGCTCGTCAGCGTGCAAAAGACATTACTGACCATCAGAGAGATAGTCTTCATCGGATTATTCTTTGCCCTGTGTTTTGCGTTCATCCTGGGATCGATACTGGCGGCCAGGGCCACCGGCCCTATCAATAATATGATCGAGGTCTCGCGCAAATTTTCCGAAGGCGATTTTACGAAACGAATATTCCGGGTATCGAGAGACGAGATCGGTGAACTCGCGGCCACTTTGAACAGTATGGCGGAAGAGATAGAAAGCAAGGTGGGCGAGATCAAAGCGCAGAACCAGAAGCTTGCGGCTATCTTCGACGGCATGATCGAAGGCATAATCGTGACCGACGGGTCCGGGCATATCGTTTCCGTCAATCCCGCGGTAGAAAATATTTTTGGCGTGTCTGCCGGAGGAGTAAGGGGGAAATTATTCCTCGAGGCGATCCGCAATAACGATGTCGACGAAGCGATGAATAGAGCTTTAAAGAGCGGCGAACCGATCCGCGGCGAGGTAACGCTTCTCTACCCGGTGCGGAAGATCTTTGAGATCAGCGCGACGCCTACCTTTGGCGGCGGCGAAGTGAGCGGCTGCGTAACGGTCATACACGACATTACCGAGATGCGCAGGCTCGAGACGATACGCAAGGATTTCGTGGCCAATGTTTCGCACGAACTAAAGACGCCGCTTACTTCTATAAAGGGTTTTGTGGAGACGCTTCTCGAAGGCGCGCTGGACGACAAAGTAAATAGCCGGAATTTTCTTAAGATAGTGCAGGACCATACCGGGCGGCTTGACGCATTGGTGAACGACCTCCTCAGCCTCTCTAGCCTTGAATCTAAGGAGATAAGACTCGAAAAGAGCGACATAAGCTTAAGAGAGCACGTCGAAGAGATCATCCTGGGATTTAAGGCGCAATTAAACAGGAAAAATGTATCGATAGAGAACGGATTACCTCACGGCCTTAAAATAAGGGCCGACAGGAACAGGATCGAGCAGGTCTTTACGAACCTGATAGATAACGCCATAAAATTCAATAAAGAGAAAGGTTGTATAAAAATTTACTGCCGGGAGGCGGATGGCAAGGTTGAGATCATCGTCGAAGATTCCGGCATCGGCATCCCGGAAAAAGATATCCCGCGTATATTCGAACGGTTCTACCGCGTCGACAAGGCGCGCTCACGCGAGCTCGGCGGGACCGGCCTC
The DNA here is from genome assembly GCA_029004355.1 of Candidatus Omnitrophota bacterium. GTDB lineage: Bacteria > Omnitrophota > Gorgyraeia > 2-01-FULL-45-10 > 2-01-FULL-45-10 > FEN-1322. The sequence goes on along the minus strand of JAQURV010000092.1, from coordinate 4,869 downwards.
GGATTGTCGATAGTCAAACATATCATCGAACTGCACGGCGGCTTAGTCAGCGTAGAGAGCGCGGAAGGCTTCGGGTCGAAGCTCCGGCTCACTCTTCCCCGATCGTAGAGCTTACCAAAAACGGCTTTACCTACATTTTACTTATCCTTGAAGTGAATTTAATGCCGGTAGTCTATACTCCTTTGTAAAAAGGAGGAGGAAGTATGTTTAAGAACATCGTTGGGTCGGTGCTGTTGGTTTTGTGTCTGTTTATGACAAATCCAGGCCTGTATGCCTACGAAGACGGTGACTTTCAGATATGGCATACTGAAGGGCAGGATGTCAATTTGAAGAAGGGAGCAAAGTTACTTGTGGAGGAGGAGTTTCGCTACGGTGATAGCGCAGGCGAGCTTTATTATCAGCATTATGACGTCGGCCTGGCCTATGACGTCAATAAGTATTTGACCACGAGCATCAACTACCGGCAGATATATGAAGGGGAGAAGGGGAAGTTTAAACCGGAGTACGAGCCCCACCTGAATATAACACCAAAATGCGAGCTTTATGGCTTCAAGATCGAAGACAGGAACCGCTTTGCTCTCAAGCTGTATGATGACAAGAGGGAAGATATCGTGCAATATCGCAACAGATTGCTCGTAAGGGCTCCGTGGAAGTTTACGCCCCTCGGGATCCAACCGTATGTCTCAGATGAAGTTTTTGTTAAGCTGAATAATGCCGCATGGAACAGGAACAGATTTGCCGTAGGAGTAACACTCGACCTTCTGAAGAACATAAAAGGCGATATCTATTATATGCTGCAGAGCACAAAGAAACCGGGGCGCTGGACGGACGCGAATATCCTCGGGCTGAAATTGAAGGCGCTATTCTGATTTTACACGGATTTTACATGGATACAAAAATAACGGGACTATAATATAATTGATAGAGGGGGGGTTTATGATCAAGAAATTACTCTTATTTTTAGCGGTTATCACCTTCGCGGCATCTTCGTTTGCCGCCGCGAAAAATTCGATACAGGTCAAAGGTTCGGACACGATGGTGAATCTGGGCCAGGCCTGGGCGGAAAAATATATGGAGACGAACCCGGGTGATTTCGTTGCCGTGACAGGCGGCGGTTCCGGCACGGGATTCTCCAGCCTCATAAGCGGGACCTGCGATATTGCCATGAGCTCAAGGAATATAAAAGAAAAAGAGATGGCTCTTGCAAAGGGAAAAGGCATAAATCCCAACGAGATAAAAGTTGCGCTGGACGGCCTGGCGGTCGTGGTCAATCCTAAAAATCCCGTAAGCAAACTTACGACGGCTCAGCTTGCCGGTATCTTTACGGGCAGGATCAAGAACTGGAAAGAGCTGGGCGGCAATGACGGCAGAATAGTCTTATTGTCGCGTGAAGTGAATTCCGGAACGCATGTTTACTTTAAAGAGCATGTATTGAGAGAGAATAACCCGAATTCAAGAGAGGAGTTCTCTCCCGCGGCGCTTATGCTCTCATCGTCGCAGGCGATCGCCGACGAAGTAGCGGGCAACCCCGACGCTATAGGATATTACGGTATGGGTTATATTTCAAACAAGCAAAAGCCCGTGATGGTGGCCGGAGACGAAAAATCGGAGTATGAGGCACCAACCATAGAGAATGTTATAAGCGGCAAATATCCGATATCGAGACCGCTATTTATCTATACGAACGGCCAACCTCAGGGACTTGTGAAAAAGTTCGTCGATTTCTGCCTTTCGAAAGAAGGGCAGGAGATAGTGCTCGCTACCGACTTCGTGCCGATAGAAAAATAGTTCATGCGCAAACTCAAAGAATTTATCGTAGAAAAGCTTATACTTATCTGCGGAATAGCGTCTATATTCTTCGTCGTGCTCATCTTTCTCTTTCTTCTCAAGGAAGGGCTCGCGCTGTTCAAGTTCGTAAAGCCGCTTGAGTTTTTATTCGGCAAGAGCTGGTACCCTATATCCGAACCGCCTCAGCTGGGCATCCTTCCGCTCATACTAGGGTCTCTTCTCGTGACCCTGGGCGCCGCAGTAATATCTATCCCGATAGGCGTCGGCTGCGCGATATACATAGCCGAGATCGCGCCCGCGAGATCTAAAGAGGTCCTGAAAGCGGGGATAGAGTTGCTCGCGGCGATACCGAGCGTTGTACTGGGATTTATAGGAATGGTCACGCTCGTCCCTCTTATAAAAAACTTATTCCATCTGCCGACGGGGCTGACGGCTTTGTCAGGGTCGGTAATGCTTGCGTTCATGGCTATGCCGACGATAGTATCGATCGCCGAGGACGCTCTCTATTCTGTGCCTAAGAGTTACAAAGAGGGCGCGTTCGCTCTCGGCGCGACGCACTGGCAGACGATACGCAGGGTGCTGTTACCCGCCGCGTCCAGCGGCATACTCGCGGCTGTGATGCTGGGAATAGGCCGCGTGATAGGCGAGACGATGGCGGTCATGATGATCACCGGGAATGCCGCGGTCATCCCTCAAAGCATACTTGCCCCAGTCAGGACACTGACGGCGACGATCGCCGCGGAGATGGGCGAGGCGGTAGTCGGAAGCGAACATTACTTTGCCTTATTTGCCATAGGCATAGTGTTGTTTATTATAAGCTTCGCGATAAATGTGACTGCGGATCTATGTTTGCATAAAAAACGATGAAGAGAAATCCATACAGATCACAGAAGATAGCCTTTGCGCTTCTATTGCTGGCAACGCTTTTAATAATCGTGCCGGTGGGGCTGATCGTTGTAATTATCGTCCAGAAAGGCCTGCCCGCGATAAATTGGCAGTTCTTATCGGATATTCCGCGCCAGGGAATGCGCGCCGGAGGGATCTTCCCGGCGATCGTCGGCACATTGTATCTGGTCTTCGGCGCGATCCTTTTTGCGCTTCCTATCGGTCTCCTGGCCGCGATATATCTGAGCGAGTATTCGAAAGAAAATTTCATGAGCCGGATAATAAAGCTCGCGATCGTCAACCTGGCCGGCGTACCGTCGGTGGTCTACGGCCTCTTCGGGCTGGCGCTATTCGTCGTATTCTTTAAATTCGGGGCGTCGATACTTTCTGGTTCGCTTACGCTGGGGATAATGATATTACCTATAATAATCACAACATCGCGTGAGGCGCTCGAGAGCGTGCCGCAATCTTTTCGCGAGGTGAGCCTGTCGCTCGGCGCAAGCAAATGGCAGACGATACGCCACATAGTCCTGCCTAACGCCATTCCCGGCGTCCTGACGGGCACGATTTTGGGACTCGGCCGCGCGGCGGGCGAGACGGCGCCTATACTATTTACCGTCGCGGCCTTCTATCTGCCTCAGCTCCCGAAGTCCATCTTCGACCAGGCGATGGCTCTGCCGTACCACTTATATGTCATATCTACGCAGGTCCCTAACGTTGATGAAAAAGTGAGATACGGGACCGCGCTCGTATTGCTGGCAATGGTGCTATTCATGAACCTGATCGCGATAATCATCCGTTACAAATTCAGAAGGAAAAAGAAATGGTAGCCCCGCAGGTAAAATTCGAAATACGCGATTTAAATGTATGGTTTGGTCCCGCGCAGGCAATAAAGCGGCTTGATATGGAGATCGCGGCTAATGAGATCTTGAGCGTGATCGGCCCTTCGAACAGCGGGAAGACGACTTTTTTGCGGACGCTGAATCGCCTGATAGAGCTTAACGTAAACTGCAGAGTAAGCGGGGCGGTCGAACTTGAGGGGAAGGATGTGTTCAGGATCGACGCTGAATTATTGCGGAAGAAGATAGGCATGGTCTTCGCGCTCCCGCTTCCGCTCCCTTTGTCGATATTCGACAATGTGGCTTATGGGGTGAGGATGCATGGCCTGAAAAATAAGGATAAGATAAAAGCGATCGCGGAAGAGGCCTTGAAAGAGGCCTATCTCTGGGAAGAGGTAAAGGACAGGCTCGCTGAGTCGGCGTTTAAATTATCCGGCGGCCAGCAGCAGCGCCTCTGTATAGCGAGAACCCTTGCGGTGGGCCCGGAGGTGATCCTTTTCGACGAGCCCTGTTCGGGCCTCGACCCCATCTCTACCGCCAAGGTAGAAGACGCTATGCTTAAATTAAAAGAAAAATATACGATAGTCCTGGTAACGAATAATGTAAAACAGGCAGCCAGGGTCGGCGACAGGACAGCGTTCTTTTTGAGCGGCGAGCTTATTGAAGTGGATAAGACCGACAGGATATTCACCGCGCCGCGCGATAAACGCACGGATGGCTATATAAGAGGAAAGTTCGGATAATGGCTAAGATCGCGACTAAAAATTTAAATCTATGGTATGGCGGTTTTCACGCCATCAAGAACGTGAATTCGAACTTTGAGCCGAACAGGATCACCGCGATAATCGGCCCTTCAGGCTGCGGCAAGTCGACGCTTTTAAGGATATTCAACCGGATGAACGACCTGATCGAAGGCGTGCGCCAGGAAGGGGAGGTCAGGATAGACGGCGAGAATATCCTGGGCGGCAAGACGGACCTCGTGACCTTGCGAAAGAAGGTGGGGATGGTCTTCCAGAGGCCCAATCCGTTCCCTTTATCGATCTATGAGAATATAGTCTTTGGTCAGAGGATACATTCGGAGAATATTAAACGCGGCAGTCTGGACGAAACCGTTGAGACCAGCCTCAAGAGCGTGCTGTTGTGGGATGAGTTGAAGGACAGGTTAAACGCGCCGGCGTTATCGCTCTCGTTAGAGCAGAAACAGAGATTATGCATCGCGCGCCTTATAGCGGTAAAACCGGACGTACTCTTGATGGACGAGCCGTGTTCTACCCTGGATCCCCAGGCAACAGCGAGGATCGAAGAATTAATGCGTGAACTTAAGAGTAACTATACTATAATAATAGTCACGCACAAT
>JAQURV010000091.1 GCA_029004355.1 Candidatus Omnitrophota bacterium | reverse complement strand
GGCCAACATAAGCCAGATGGGGATCCTGGGGGTCGCTTTCTACTATGAAGAATGGCTGTCGAACCGGATGCACTCGGCTATAGGCGACGTCTTTACGGGCGATTTCAGCCGGATGACGGAAGAAGAAGGCCGTGATTATATGAGGAGGCGCATAGAGGATACCATCAAATTGAAAGGACGCCTCGAGCGAAAAGAGCTGGTAGGCGCAACCATCAGTATAAACGACCCGTGGACCTGGAAATATTTGAACGGCCTCGCTGTATATTTCTCCGCACCCAATAAGGGCCGGGACCTTGACAGGACAAGCGACGAAGATCTGGCAGCTTATCTTTTGCCCGGAGATATAAGGGCCGCCATCGACTATCATGATCTGAGAGGCATAGGCGTAGAGGCGCTCAGGAATACAAAGCGGCTCCGTCCTTACGAACAGACCAATTCCTTCGATTGGGTCGGCGCGGACGTGATGATAGGCAGTCCCTTAAGGCTTTTAGACTTGATATTGACAGGCCCCGGCACTCAGTCGATCGAAGGGTCGAGGCTGGAATATAGCTGGTCGAAGGGCAGCTATGTAGAAATAGGACCGGGAGGCATCAATCCGGATCAGACCAATAAGAGTTCTGCCGGAGGGACAGGACCCTCTATCCCGGCAAGCTCTCCCCCGACAATAGGCATCACCACATTCCTGCAGATCCCTTACACCCGGAGCACCCAGATGCTAGATATACTTCGCCGGTATAAAGAGGACCAGCCTGTCATCGACACCGAGACTTCCGCCGGGGGCCTGACATACGAAAAGCTCTTCGAAGAGATGATAGTTACAAGGGTCCACCAGAAACTTCTTGCCGAAAACCTCGGCATGCCGACCGATGAAGAACTGGACGCCCGCCCCGAGGCGGGGTACATACGCCACTATAAAGCCCTCCTCGCGGATCCGAACTATAAGAGCAACGATCCGAAGTGGGAAGCCGCCATGCGCAAACGCTTCATGATAGATGAGAAGAGCTGGAATGGGCTGGTGAGGAACAGGAAACTGCTGGAGGCCCTGATAGCCGAGGAGCGCGCACAGATACGCCTCGATATAGTAGTAGGCCGCGCGATGTACTGGGCCCGTATCATGCGCGTGAAGGACCTGAACATAAAAGAGGTCGAGCTACTCATGAAGCAGATGAAGGCGGATAGAGACGACGTCGTGAAGATCCTAAAGGCGATCCACGGCCAATCATACGTGCCCGACTTCTTCAATAGATACGTCGATATAGGATTCCTCACATCATATTCGGCTCAGAGGCTTTTGGACGGCATAGATAAGACGTGGAACCGCTCGAGCGCGATACTCTTCCTTATCGACGATTCCCTCCCGCCCGAACAGAATATGAAAGGACAGCTCCAGGAATATTTCCAGAAACTGGGCGTCCTCGAAGAAGGCAGAACGCTGGACGAGAACGCGCTCCAAGATCGAGATATATGGGGGAAGGTAACGCAGCTTTCGGAGACATATCTTGAGAATAAAAAGGATTGGGAAGCGGCAAAAGCCGAATGTAAGAAGATGATAGAGCTCAGGGTGCAGGTGATCGATTCCCTGAAGAGACAAGAGAAGACGAAAGAGACCATCATCGAGGAGAATAAAGCCGCTTACGAGACAGAAAGAGACGGTTACATATTGGCCAAGGCCAGCCGGTATAAACAGAGGACTAAGGCTGCATCCATACCTGAAATGCAGAGGCAGGAATGGGAGAGACAGTTCCGCAATAATTATTATGAGACATATATAGCGAATCTCGCAGAGGAGTTATTTAAAGGGCGCCTTAAGATGGATGAAAAGGTCCAGCCCTCACAGGAACCGAAGAAAGACACCGGGAAGATAGAAGCCGAAAAGAGAGAGGCTGAGAAGGAAGAAGCCGGAAAGAGAGAGGCCGGAAAGAGAGAGGCGATCAGGAATGCTACGGCGCGTAATCTCTTCCTGAGGGATTATCGTGAAGCGTCGGACGCCTATATGGATGCCTCAAAGAGGTTCGACCGGCCCAAGGTTATAAAGCATCTCGATGAATGCATCACCCTGACGAAGAACCGGATACGCGTCGCTCCCGAAAATGAAAAGCTCGGGCTCCAGCCTATGCTCGAAAAACTTGAGGCTATGAGGAAGTCCAGGATGGACGCCTTCTCTTCGTCAACCCTTTATAATGAGTATAGCGGGATCCTGAGAAAATATGAAGAGAAGATCGCCGACTACAACAAGGCTTACGCAGCTTATGAAGAGGCCATGAAATTCGCCCGCTTTGACGCCACTTCAGGCGCTCTTAAGATCGAGTATGCGGCTGAAGCATTGGACAAACTCGAGGAGTGCATCAATATCCTGGGGGGGGTGACGCTTGGGGACGAGAGTATAATAAATCCGAGAATACCCGAGATCATAAATAAGTTGTGTGAGCTGGAACTGCCGCTCCTTAAGGCAATGTTCGTCGGTGAGCCAGAAACGAAGGCCCCTGGCAAGGCAAAGCAATACAGCGATTACCTGTACGAATATAAGAAGGCCGCCGATGCTTACAGTAAGGAAAAGAAAGATAGCGAGGCATCTCTGCGTCGGCTGGAAGCCTGCATAGCTGCTTTGGAGGAGATGATGGATCTGAGCCGGGAACCGGCGCTTAAGGAACTATGGAAGAAGCTTCAGGCCAAGCGCCAGCTAAGGTATCCTTTATTGGCCGACTCATCCATGGCCGCGGACAGGCACCTGCTCCTGGAGTGCGAAGAGGGAGATATAGACGACGTTACTTATAGAACGAGTTCGCTGGAGTTATACAAAAATGTTTTAAGAGAGCTCGAAAGCCTGAAATCCGACCCCACCCGTCCGCGTACCCCGGAAGAAAAGATACACGATAAGATGATGGAGGCATCCAAAACGGCGGTCCGCCGGGAGATAAAAGATATAGATGCCGAAATAAAGACGATCAAACAGCTGATAGAGCTGCGCGAGCTCCAGCTTAAACTGACGGGCCTGCAATTCGAATTTTTGGAAGGGAAGAAAGACTTTACTCATTACAGCGAAGAGGCAAGACCCCTGGACAGATCGATATCGAGGCTGGAACGCGATCTGAATGTACCGCAAGATAAGAGAACGTTCCCGTCTGTCGTTACAGCCAAGAACGACAATGAGGCCAGGATCCGCATCGTCGAGAGCCTGATCGATGCCGAAAACGCCAAGAAAGCGAACCTGGAGGAAGTGATGAGATCGCCGGGAGGAAACGCCGAAGAATTGGACGATATTGCCGAGTGGAACAAGGAGACGAGGCGGGCGATCGAGTTATTCAAGCCCGGATTCCGCGCCAGGTATAGTCCGGACTATACCGGAGTGAAAGCATTCGAAAAAGACCTTGAAGCGTGTTTTTCAAAATTTTGGCATAGCGCTTCCGAACAGAGCATAATAAGGGAAGAGATAGAACAGTATACCCGTGTCGCGCGATCGCCGACCGCGAGTACGGCCAGGATAGAAAAAGCGCTGGAGGATGCCGTAAGGTCGTGGGAAAAGTCCCTGCCCAATTTTGAGCAGGGGGCGACGAGGCGGCAGTTCCGGCACGAGCGGGACGAGAAGGCGTTGGGTGCGATCGATGCCCGCATCGCCGCGCTGGAAGCCAAAAAGAAGGCGTTGGCCGCCGGCTTGCCCGGTCCCGCCATACAATTACCCGAAACCACCATACGGCACCTTGCGCCGGGACCGGCGAACGCCCAGATGCTGAAATCCCTTATGTTCGAAGAGCTGCCCGCTACGCTGGGCATATCGGAAGCCGAGGGTGTTTCCAAAGACCTTGCCGCGGAAGTCATCGTGAACGGATTCGGGGTAGAGGCTACCCCGGAACTGGTCGATATCGTCGCGCATATATTCGACAGGTATTTCGAGACGCATCAACTCCTGATGCCGTACGAGAAGGTGAGGTATCTGAAGACGATCACAGCCGTGCTTAAACAGCTCAGGGAAGAGAGATTTTTTGAAAGTGTCCTGAAGCCCGGGGAACAACTCTCCAGCATATACAGCGCCCACCTCACCGGCCCCACAACGAACCCGGCGCTCGCGACTTTACAGAACCTTATGGGTCCCGGCAAGAGAGGCGTAAGCCCGATCGACAGGATAGGTTTCGCCGACCGTCTTACCCGCATCATCATGCACCGCCAATATCCTATATCTCCGCAGGAATATGCCGGGAAGTTCATGAACATAACGCCCGACGAGGTCCAGGAACTTGCAAGGCTATATTTCGAGAATACGATCAAGATCAAGCCGAGGATGGAAGGGATCTTCAGGTCCGAAGTAAGCATTAACGATCCCTGGCTGGCTTCATACCTTGACGCGGCAGCCTGGTATTTTACCGTCCGGGGCGAAGATCCGGATACGATATCCGACCAGAAGCTCGCGGTGCTGACGATATCGCCCTCCCTGACGGGCACGATCCGCATCCTTTCCAGCGTAAGCGGGCCCAATCTCAACGAAGCGATGTATTATACGGGAGACCATCCGTCGACCAACTTCCTGCTGATGCATATAGCCGCGAATATCATAATGGGGAACGGCGAAATATTTCTTGATGCCGGCGGCATAGCGACGATAGGACAATTCGACGATTTCAGGACTTTCAAAAAATTGAGCGAAGAAGAGTTCATTAAAGAGTCGTTGAGGATACGGGCCATACTCGATGTTATGAATAAGCACCTGGGAGAATTGACGGACGAAGAACTGGACGCGAGGCCCGAGGCGGAGATGGTCCGCCACTTAAAGAGGATGCTCAAAGTGGACCGTCTTAAAAAAGAGACGCCGAAGAACATCGAGGGGATAAAAATAACGGAAAACGACCTGGAGAACGCCCGCGGAGACGTACGCGACAGCGTTAAGGCCGGCCGCGCTATGTACTGGGCGCGTGTCATGGACGAATATAACCTGAGCATCGCCGACCTGGATCTCCTGATGGCGCAGGTAGCCAAAGATAAGCCCGACGTCATAGAGATCCTGAAGGCCATAAACGGCCAGGACTATGAACCGGACTTCGAGGGCGCCCAGGATATGGGTTGGCTCGTCTCGTATTCGGCCCAGCGGCTTTTGGACGGGGTCGATAAGACAACCCACAGGAAGGATTCCATCCTCCTGCTTATAGGCGACCCCAAGTTATACGGCGGCAGCATAAAGCCGGTCCTGCAGGATTACCTGCGCAAGCTGGGCGTCCTGAAAGAGAACCAGGCCATCGATACCGATACATTATCGGATCCGGTCGTCTGGGGAAGGATAATGAAGTATTCGAGCGATAACCTGGAAGATGCCAAGAACCGCGTGAAGGCGGCCGAAGATTTTGCAGAGGCATTACGGATCCGCATGGCCGTCATCGACGGGTTCAACCGTAACAAGAAGGATATCAATTCGATAATAGCCGCCAATATCAAAGATTATAACATACAGCTCGACGGTTATTTATTGGCACGCCTGCACGTATATAAGGAAAGAAGCGGCGGCAGGGATATCCCGGAAAATACATTGGCGAAATGGAAGGATCGTTTCCGTCTCATGTACTATGAAAGCCAGGTAATAAGCATGGCAGAAGGACTATTCACAGGCCGCGAGAAGCTCGAAGAAAAGAAACCCGGGAAAGAGACGCCCGCGCCCGCGCCGGCGGTAGCCCCGCAGGCCGCGCTTCCTATGCCGGCCCTCATCGGAGCCATGCTCTTAGGCGCGGTCCCGAGCCAGGTCCAGGTCGATAACGAGGAAGTCGACAAGCGGCTCAAGGTCTACGACATTATGGACATGCTTATAAGGGAAGGTTCGATAGCCCTGGACGGCGACAGCGAATTATTCAAGACCGATGCCATTGCCGCGAAGAAGATAAAAGAACTTACCCTCCGGCACGGCGCTGACAAAGAAGGATTCAAGATAGATGAGAAAGAACTTGCGGACTATTTGAATGAATACGATACGCCGGAGAAGAGAGAAGATAGGTATAAGAAGGGCATGGCGATGACGCTCACCCTGTGGTATCTCGAAGTCTCCAAGTTAGTGCAGGACAAGGGATTCAGCGTAGAATTGAACATCGTAAATATCAAGAATTACCTTAATGCGGTAAGGGTGGAACTCAAGAAGTTGGACCTGGATACGCTAAACAGTCTATTCAAGGCCAGCGCCCAGGCCAAGACGCGCATAACCGCGGAAGAGACAAAGAAGATGATGATGAAGCTGAAACTTCCCGAAAAGATGATCAACGACTTCATCGCCTGGTATGAACCGCAGTATGGAGCCGCCTGCCTCGATGACAAGGATAAGGGGAAGTGGAAGCTGGACGAGCTGGCCTGTATATTCACGGTCGAGCTTATGAATAGCGGCGTATCGGAATCGGATGTGTCGAAAGCCCTGCCGCGCGCTGTA
>JAQURV010000090.1 GCA_029004355.1 Candidatus Omnitrophota bacterium | reverse complement strand
ACAGTCGCCACCCCCTTCCTGTAAAGTGATTTTAGCCTCCCATACATAAAGACGTGAAATCAGGCCGCTTTGTTGCAAAATGTTTTAAAAAAGTGTATAATTTGACCTATATGAACGCCGAAATCATATCTATAGGGACCGAATTACTCCTGGGCCATGTAATAAATACCAATACCGCCTTCCTGTCCCAAAAACTGGCTGAGCTAGGGATCGATGTTTACAATACGTCCGTTGTCGGGGATAACCGCAAAAGGCTCCTAGAGGCTATTAGATCAGCCGCAGCCCGTTCGGATATAGTGGTAACGACCGGCGGCCTGGGGCCCACCGTAGACGATATAACAAGCCAGACGATATCGATGCTCCTCCGCAAGAGGATGGTCCTGAATAGACGCGTCCTGAAGGACCTTGAGAATTATTTCAGGTTCAGGAAGATGAAGGTCCTTACCTCAAGCGTCCGCCAGGCCTATGTCCCCGAAGGCGTAAGATGCGTGCGCAATAAAGTCGGCATAGCGCCCGGCCTCATCACGAAATATAACGGCAGGATAATAATCTGCCTCCCCGGCCCGCCCAGAGAGCTCGGACCCATGTTCGAGAACGCGATCTCCCCCTATCTCAAGAAGCGGATCAAGGGCACCTGGGTCATAAAGTCGCGGACCGTGAAACTGGCCAGCGTTCCCGAATCGCAGGTAAACAAGTCCGTCAAGAGGCTCCTCAAGCTTAAGCCGCCTACCACGGTGGGTATCTACGCCAAGGCAGGGCAGGTAGAGTTACGCATAATGGCAAAGGCCAAGAACGAGAAGGACGTATCAGCATCCATCCTGAAGATAAAGAAGAAGATCCGCGAAAAGCTGAAAGATTTCATATTCGGATACGACGAAGATACGCTCGAGAGCGTCACCGGCAGACTATTGACCAGGAGAAAACAGACTATAGCCGTGGCCGAATCCTGCACGGGCGGGCTCCTTGCGAACCGGATCACGAATGTCAGCGGAAGCTCGAAATATTTCATCATGGGGCTCGTCGCGTATTCGAACTCTGTTAAAGAGAATATCCTCGGCGTCTCGAAGGAGTCGATAGAAAAATACGGGGCCGTTTCGCAGGAGATCGCCATCGCGATGGCCGAGAGAATTAAACTCCTGGCCGGAAGCGATATCGGTATAGGGATAACAGGCATCGCCGGGCCGGGCGGCGGCACGCCGGCCAAGCCTGTCGGGCTCGTCTATGCCGCTATCATAATCGGCAGGAAGAAGATATTGAAAGAGTTCCGTTTCAAAGGCACGCGCGAAGAGATAAAATTCCAGACGACTCAGGATATATTGGAACTCTTGCGCAAAAATATCTAAATGCGCACATTCATAGCCATCGAACTCTCCGAAGAGATCAAAGATCCCCTCACGCAGGTCCAGTCTCACTTAAAATACGCTGGCGCCGATGTAAAGTGGATCGAGAAGGACAATATCCATCTCACCCTGAAATTCCTGGGCGAGATCGATGAAGAAAAATGCGCGGCGGTAAGATCTGCTATCGACCTGATCGCAAAAGATACGCCGGCGTTCGAAATTTCCTTAAAAGATATCGGCGTCTTCCCGAAGATAGACTTCCCCCGGGTGATCTGGGTGGGGTTGGACAAAGGCGCTAAAGAATCGACTGAACTTGCGAAGAAGATAGACTCAAGCCTGTTAAGACTGGGATTTCAGGAAGAGACGCGTCCCTTTGCCGCGCACCTGACCATCGGCAGGGTCCGCTCGCCGAAGAATAAGCAGGCGCTGATAGAAAAAATCACAAATCACAAATTACAAATTACAGGTACGCAACCTGTACCATCGGTGATCCTCTTCCAAAGCAAGCTCACGCCCACCGGTTCGGTCTACACCAAACTCCACGAAGCGAAATTCAGCTAAAAAAATGCCCGGGGTGAGATGAAGGTCACCTAACTCGGGGGAAAGGCTTCCTTCATCCCAGTTGCCCGGGCATTAATCCGTATTCTATTAAGCCGCTATAAGCAGTTTCTCCATATATGCTCTATTCGCTTTTAGCTCACCCGGATCCATCCTGCCCAAACCTTTGAATCTCAATATCGCCCTTAGCGCAAACGCGATGGTGTTCCACTCCGCGTTATCGAGATAATTCAAGGTATCGCCGATATCCACTCCGGAGAGTATCTTGTAATAATAGGCGATCGCCTGTCTATTGCCGGACATGATCGCCCGGGCAAGGCCTATTACGCCCTGCAAATAGAGGTAGTTAGCGCCTGTCAGCTTATCGTCTAATATCAGTACGCTCGCTTTTGCCGGCGTAGTTTTGTCATCGCCTTCCCATGGCGCCTTATTACTAGCGTAATCTTCCTTACTCAGGATTACGGCCAACTTATCCTTAGACGGACTTCTTCTGACTCTCCTCTCTATCTCTTCGAGGCTCAGTATCGCTATGGCGCCGCTATCCAGCAACGGCTTGAGCGCTATCATGATCTCCTGCTCCAATTCCGTCCTGTCCCCGTTTTCTATAAAGGGACTCTCCGATAACAATACAGTGGCACCGCTTCTGACATTGACGTCTTTGAATATCCCGTTTATCATTTCTACGATACCGGCCGGGCGACCTTCCGTGGCTAGAGACGCTGCCGCGGACGCGGCCGTTATCGCGGTCACCGCCGTAGCCGCAGGCTGCCAACCGGCGTCTCCTGGAGTTTTATAGGGCTCCACAACAAGGGTATTTGTCATAGTCGGCAGCGTAACTAAAGTATCCGCCGTCATCGTTGACGGCTTAGGCAGCTTTGAAGCAAAAGCCTCGTCGCAGTAAAGAACGGGCTGTTGTTTTAAAGGCCTCCACATAACCTTTTCCCTGTATTCCGCCAGTGGAATTATCAGGTATACTTCGATCGTATTCCGGCTATAATCAAAACGCGATATATGCATATTGTGATCCATGACGGTTTTACCCTCTATCGCTTCCGTTAAATACCGCTCGATCGCCCCGATATCTATAGGCTGAGCCGGTTCGAATAAAAGGCCTTTACCGAATTCTGATGATTCAAAGTGGTATTCGTCGAACATCGCCTGATAAAAAACCCTGATCCTGAACGGCTTTGAAGCGCCGGGGCCTGCCTTCGTTTCCCCTACAAGCGCATTCACCTGTTCGGCAATGACTGCCGGTGAATGCAGCCGGACCGTGACCGTATCCGTCATCGTCACCGGCTGCGGCGCAGGCTCTAAGCCCACAGAAATCGTTTCCGACCGCAGCGCGGCTGGGCCTACTTCGCCCTTCGATTCACTAGCCCCGGCGGGGCTTCGTAGAGCTTCGGTGGCACTTTCCGGGATGGCGCTGTTAGCAATGATAGTTAAAACATACTTGCTGCCGCCGGTATTTTTAAAACCAAATCTTTCCAAAATCATTCCTGACTGGCCATACGAGCTATCATCTCCCGCCTCGATAGTCTGTATGTTGCTATTACTCATTAGCCAATCTATTGCCGCCCTCTCAAGCTCGAATGCGATAGACGGATTGCGATATTCCCTTTTTACTACAAGCAGATCTATAGTACCCCGTCGAGATCCTTGATTATAAACGGCTTTTACATAGCCGATAATCTTGCCGTTTTTCCGCGCTACATAGATTTTATGATACGGATCTCCTATTAGCGAAGTTAAGAAGTCTCTTACAACCGCGCTATTTGGAATAATATCATGTTCCGGCGAATAAGATTGACGGTCCGGCAGATCATCGCTTAAATATAGATCCGCCATTTCGCCGGCGTCGCCCGGAGTTGCCAACTCTATCTTTGTATCTACGGCTAATCCTCGCGGTAACGTCGCGGATGCCGATGCAAACGTATCCTCCGTCGTCACCGATTGCGGCACGGAGCCTTTAGTCGCACGCAGGAACTCTTCCCTCATACCAGGATCTGTTAGCTGTGAACTTATATCGCTGATATCGCGTGACCTGAATCCGGGGAAGGTTAGCTTTGTTACTTGCATTACCAGAGACTCCAGCGCTTCCCGGCTGCCATCGTTCGCTTCCCTTATCAAGCAGTCCCTTGTAGCGATATCCGCCATCCCGCCCTGCGCGGGCGGCTCAAATTGCGGTTCTTGTACTGAGTCTAGGACAGCGCTTCTCGTTATGGCACTGTTAGCGCCGGGAGAAACGGTCGCTGTCCCAGGTTTTTTAGCAATGCCCAGCCTAACTAATAACCAAATAATAGGAAGAATCGGGACTACTACACAAAGAGCCATCCATGCTATTTCACGCCATTTATCGGTCCTTTCGATCTCGGCACTAATTCTATGCATATCATCCATTAATTGCCGCCTGGAAAGCAATGCAATTGAGGCGAAAGCATTCTTGTTGATATCTCTAAAGGGATCTTTTTCACCTTCGATCCTGAAGAATGGAATATGTGCAAATAGCCCTCTATCTTTCATATATTTCCCAACAGCTCTATTGGCCGCTGCGAAAGAGTTTATTCTTTCCGCTTTTGTGCCGCAGGGCCGGTCCGTATGCCGCAGACCCGGTACCATTTTTATCTTGCCGGTTGCAAGAAGTTTGCGCAGCTTCTTCTGGACAGCCATAAGGGGCTGGTCTTCCGATGGCAACTCTGAACGATCCGCCGCGCTCGCAATCCTTTGGTATCTTTCAAAAACCTCTTCACTTACCCATATCTCTTCAACTCCATCAATAGAAAAGGAGCGAGCTTTTGGATACGGATCAAGCCGCGTGTCGCTCTGCGGGCTATAAGGGTTTTCCTCATGGTTTGTATACACAAAATATTTCAATTCCGCATCTCCGCTTTTCACCAGGCTATTAAAGTAATCTGTTTTTAAAACGAATATGGCCGGGTTCTTAGAAGTTTTCGTAAAAGGGCCTATCGCCCATTCATGGGGAGTTCTTGTAAAAAAGAATTCCCCCCTTGCTTTATCTGCCAATAAAATACTATCGAGATCGGGTGTTCCATGATACAAAGACCCATCCGCAAATTCAAAACGCCTACCTGAGCTTAAGCCTCTCTTTACAACTTCCTTCTGTAAAGAATAACGATCCCAATTAATTTCCGGGCGCAATAACTCCGAATCAAGCAAACCGGTATCTCTAGCGCCTTTGAAAGCATCAAAAAGACCCGTGAGTTCTTTTTCCATTTTTTTATCTGTGGCAGCCTGATTAGCAACATCTGCTTCTATAGGATTTGTCTGCTGACCGCCAAACACAGTCTGCGCTGCTGCCAGAGCAGATACCACAAGCCCCAGCCCCGTAAACCAACGCCTAGATATTTTCTTTCCAGGCGCCTCAGGTTCCGGAAATAATGGGGCCTGTTCTGATTTTCCATCGCCCGGTTTCACCGCGGCTGAGGCGAGGCCATCACTTCCTGGGGTGGCACCATTTGTGGTGTATAGGGACGGGCTGGCGTGGTTTGAATTATCGAGGTAAAGGTCATGCAGGCGTATGGCAAAATGCCTGAAATACGGAGCTCTTGGGATATCTACCGCCTCAAGCCTGCTACGCAAAGTGTCTTCGGTCAGCTGCCTGTCAGCCGGCTTTCTGGCCTCCCTCTCCATAGATGCCCGGACAAAAGCCTCTTCGTCATTCTGGTCGACCAGGACCGCGCTATCGAAATACTTTCTTGTAACCTCATCTACCGATCCTACGCCGTCCACGACCATAACCGAACTCGGCTCGACCTCGACCATGACTTCCAGATCCCTCAAACCGGTCTCGCGATTATAAGCGTTCTTGATCCGGTAACGGAACGGCGAGCCATCATTAGCGCGGGCATATTTATCTATAGCCTCAAGCATATCCGCGTACCCTTCCATGTCCCAGGCAAGCGCCTGATATTTTGAAAGGTCGATCTCGCCGCTTACCACTTTATTTATAATAGCATCCCTTGCGGTCCTCTCATTAAGGAACCAGTCCAGACTTATAAAGTGTTGATCCAGGGCAGTGTATGGGCTCGCCAAACCGGCAGGTCTCGTCGATACCTTAACCGCCGGCCTGCCGGAAACAAGAACGTTCCGCGATACCTTGTCCGCAAAAAATGTCTTTCCGGAATTACTGGCGCCGTTAAAGGCACAACGCACAAATCCCGGCCTGCCCGTCAATCGCGCGGCCAAATTTTTGACAACATCTTCTTCGCCTGCCGCTATAGGTTCACCTGATGCTTCGAACGGCTTCTCCGCCGCACTTGCAAGCTCAGGCGGTATCAACCCCTGGTCTTTCAAGAAGGCGTAGAGGCCTTCCGTCGCGTTTAAGTAATATAATAGAGGATGCTCACCCGTCGGATCCTGAGAAAAGCGGTGTATTGCGTCGCTGGCATAATTTACGGATTCCCCCAGCCTTACGTGAGCCAGCCAATCCGAGCCCGGAGTCGTCAGAATATTCCGCAAGGCGGCATTACCGGCAAGCAGCTTATAGAACTCTCTTCGCATAGCTTGGTG
>JAQURV010000089.1 GCA_029004355.1 Candidatus Omnitrophota bacterium | reverse complement strand
GGCGAGCGGCATACCGAGCGGCTGGTCGGGCCACATCATCTCCGCCAGTATTTCATGGACATAGTGGGAAGGGATGTCTTTATACATATTTATCTCTTCGACGATAACATCCTTCTCCTTCTTCATCTCTTCCTCGTCTAATTTCGGATGGAGCACCATATCGCTCAATATATCGAGCCCAAGGCTTAAGTCCTTCGAAAGGACCTTGACGAGATAGCACGTGTGCTCTTCGGACGTAAAACCGTTGAAACTCCCGCCGCGGCCCTCGATCTCCTGCTTTATAGTCATCATGTCGCGCTTTTCGGTCCCTTTGAAGAGGAGGTGCTCCAATAGATGGCTTATGCCGTTATTCTTCGCGGCCTCGAACCTGCCGCCTGCCCGTATCCATATGCCTATCGCGACCGACTCCATGTGGTTCATCGGCTCGGCAGCCGCCTTCAATCCGTTCTCCAATACTTTAAACTTATACATCGGTCAACCTTTCTTCCGAGAATCGAGATAGTTTTGCAATATAATAGTAGCTGCAAGCTTATCGATCGCCCTCTTCCTTTTAGCGCGGCTCACATCCGCTTCGAGCAGCGTCCGTTCGGCCTGAACAGTGGTCAGGCGCTCATCCCATCTATTTACCGGTATGTCTACCGCCTTTGTCAGGCTGTCGATAAACTCCACGACTTCATTGGTCTTGGCGCTGTAGCTGCCGTCCATGCTTATGGGGAGCCCTACGACTATCTCCACCACGCCGTTCTCTACAGCCAGCCTTCTTATCGTCTTAAGATCCGCTCCCGGAGATATTCTGCGTATCGTATCGGACCCCTGCGCCGTAAGTAAGAGCTCGTCGCTCATCGCCACTCCTATGCGTTTGGTGCCAACGTCGAGCGCCATTATCCTCATCTGCCGGCCTTTCGGACATTGTGTATCGCCTTCGCCAGGCTCCTGGCCGCGGAGGAGATCTTCAAGATCACATCTTTCTTCTGCGCAATGATCTTAACGAGTGCGCTCCCGACTATAACGCCGTCGGCAACCTTCGCGATCATGGCGGCCTGTTTTGCGTCGGATATGCCAAATCCGACAGCCACAGGCTTGGCCGTAACGGACTTTACCAGCCTGACATTCTTCAGGACTTCCGGCGGAAGTTCCTTTCTTGCGCCGGTCACGCCGGTCAACGAAACGTAATAGATGAAACCTCTCGATCTCGAAGCGATCGCCTTTATCCTCGATCTCGGCGATGTCGGAGCGATAAGGAATATCACGGCCACGCCCGCTTTCTTACTGAGAGCGACCGTTTCGCCCGACTCCTCAAGAGGGAGGTCCGGGATTATCACCCCGTCCACCCCGGTCTCGCGGCATCTCTTAAAAAACGCGGCGGGACCGAATTGAAGTATTGGGTTGTAATAGGTCATGAATACGACCGGGATGGCACTTGCCCGCCTCAAGGTCCGCACCGTCGCGAATATCTTCGAAAGCGTAGCACCCCGGGCAAGAGACCTCTGCGATGCCGCCTGGATAGTAGGACCGTCTGCAACCGGGTCGGAGAACGGGATCCCAAGCTCGACGATATCTACCCCCGACCTTTCAAGGGCGAGGACGATCTTCCCCGTCATCTTAAGGCTTGGGTCGCCGGCGGTGATGTAGGCGATGAATGCCTTCTTTCCCCTCTTTTTCAATTCCGTAAATTTTTTATCGATGCGGTTCATCTCGGGTTCCCCTGCGGCTCTTTGGCCTCATTAAGGATCAACGGGTAGTTTATGACAAGTTCGTTATCGAGCAATACCTCGACCCAGTATTTCCCGGGATTCGGGAACGCGATATTATTGAACCGCGAAACGAGCGTATGGTGCCGGTCGATATCGGCAAGCTCGAAGGCCTGTTCGTCGGTCTGGAAGATGATAGAGCCGTCCTTCAGGTTTACAATGCGTATCTTTTGGGTAAACGGCCCTTCGCCCTTGCACCACCTGTTCACGACAAACAATGCGGGATGCATCGCGGGGAACTTCTTCGCGTTTATCGCCTCGAAGAGTCCGATGAGCATGAATTTACCGTTATCCTCGCGCCTTATATCATCGCACAACACTGAAAACTGCAGGTTCGGCTTGATCTTCATTTGTACCTTTCGTAAATTTTTCGTGCCTAAGCCATTATTGTGAAGGTTTTGTTCACGGCTTAGAATTTTTTCGCCGTGCGCTACGGTTTTCCCGCCTACTTTTATACTGGGGCGGGATCCCGCCACCTATACTGCTAAGGCGGGAACGTCTCGCGAATTTGCAGGAATTCCTTCGGCCTATGTTTAGTTTTTGCTTTTCGCAAAAACTGAGCAAACATAGGCCTCAGTCAGTTCCTGCATTCGCTCGACGTAAATTTCGTCTCCGGCGAAACCTCGCCAAAGCTTTAGCAGCGGCGGGGCCTTGCGCACCTATAGTCTAACACCAGTATACCGAAAAAATTTAAAGGCCGTTCATAAATCCTTCACAATTACCGCCAAACTAAGTAAAATTTTTCTGGCCCTCAGTAATGTGATGTGACGATGTGGTGAGCCCGCTTCGCCGAGCGAAGCGAGGCGAGCAGGGCGTTAAAAGTTCGAGGCAGCGTACGAGAACTTTTATCGAGCGAAATTTTCACATGGCTGAAAATTTCGCGTCCTAAGCGAGCCACATTGACACAGCACATTCGGCTGTATCAGAAAATTTTAAAGAGCACCTCTTACTATATCTATATCCTTATCACCTCTGCCCGAAAGGCAGACGATGATGACTTTACTCTTCGGCAGGCGTTTCGCAAGACGCGACGCGTAATATAGCGCGTGTGACGATTCGAGCGCCGGGATGATGCCTTCGGTCTCGGTCAACATCTTGAAACCTTCGAGCGCCTCGCTGTCGGTGACCGCAACGTACTTTGCCCGACCGGACTCCTTCAGATACGCGTGCTCAGGCCCTACGCCGGGATAGTCGAGCCCCGCCGATATCGAGTGAGCGATCTTGATCTGGCCGTCAGGGTCCTGCAATATATAACTCTTGGAACCGTGGAGCACCCCGACCGAACCTCTGCATAAAGTTGCCGCATGTTTTCCGGTACCGATCCCTAAGCCCGCCGCTTCGACGCCTATAAATCGAACCTTGCTCTTCAGGAACGCATAGAATATTCCCATCGCGTTCGAACCACCGCCCACGCATGCCACAACATAATCCGGGAGCCTCTTCTCTCCGGCAAGGGCCTGGCGCTTCGCCTCTTTCCCGATGATCGACTGGAAATCCCTGACCATCATCGGATATGGATGCGGGCCGGCCACCGAACCGATAACATAGAAAGTCGTTCTCACGTTGGTGACCCAGTCGCGTATCGCCTCGTTCATAGCATCCTTCAATGTCTTTGAACCGCTATGGACGGGCGTGACCTTGGCGCCGAGGAGCTTCATCTTGAATACATTGACGGACTGGCGCTTTATATCTTCGTCCCCCATGAATATCTCGCACTCGAGACCGAATAGCGCGGCGACCGTTGCCGTCGCGACACCGTGCTGGCCCGCCCCGGTCTCCGCTATCAGGCGCTTCTTCCCCATCCTCACGGCCAGTAATGCCTGACCGAGCGTATTGTTTATCTTGTGCGCGCCGGTATGCAGGAGGTCTTCGCGTTTGAGATATATCTTTGCACCGTTCAGGTTCTTCGTCAGCCTCTTCGCGAAATAGAGCGGCGTAGGCCTCCCGGCATAAACCTTGAGCTGGTAAGCAAACTCCCTTCTGAACGCGCCGTCGGAGCACGCATCGCGGTACTCCTCTTCGAGTTCATGAACGGCCGGCATGAGCGTCTCCGGCATGAACCTGCCGCCAAAACCGTCAAAGTATCCTCGTCTATCGGGTAACATTATCTGACCTTTCTTACGTTCTCTACGAATCTCTTTAAAGCCCCGGCGTCTTTCTTCCCCGGAGCGGACTCAACGCCGCTCGACACATCGACCGCGAAGGGTGAGACCTCTATGATCGCGCGCCCGACATTATCGGGATCCAGTCCGCCCGATAATATGATAGGTTTCAGTATCTCAAAATCTTTCAGTATGCCCCAATCGAATGTCGTGCCTGTACCCCCGGCACAATTGCCCTTGCATGTGTCGAAGAGATCATAGTCGGCATCATAAGCATTCACGTCTTTAAGATCGGCCTTTGTCTTCAACCTGAACGCTTTTATCACTTTGTACTTGGGACGGAAATAGTTACAATATTCCGGCGTTTCGGCACCGTGAAATTGGAGCGTATCCAAAAAGGCGTCTTCCGCTATCTTTATC
Organism: Candidatus Omnitrophota bacterium; assembly: GCA_029004355.1. Classification (GTDB taxonomy): domain Bacteria; phylum Omnitrophota; class Gorgyraeia; order 2-01-FULL-45-10; family 2-01-FULL-45-10; genus FEN-1322. The sequence goes on along the minus strand of JAQURV010000089.1, from coordinate 2,212 downwards.
ACCGCCTCTTTGGGCTCGTCCACAAATACACCGACCCTCAATATGCCGGATGGCAGTTCGTTTATAATATCGGCTGCCGCAAGAGGCTCTATGTATCGCTTCGATTTTTTATAGAATACAAACCCGAGCATATCTACACACAGCTCTGCCGCAACGAGCGCGTCGGCTTTGTTAGTTATCCCGCAGATCTTTATCTTAGTCATCTTTAGTATCTCATCATATCGCGCATCTTACCCGCGATATCCCCGGCTTCCATGAAGGCCTCGCCGATCAGCACGGCATTCACCCCTAGTGATTTTAGGAACATCACATCTTCGTATGTCCTTATGCCGCTCTCCGAGACCTTCACTCTATTCGGCGGTATCAGCCTTATCAATTTCTGCGTAACGCCCAGGTCTACCTTGAACGTATGGAGATCCCTGTTATTAATTCCTATAATAGGACCGCCGGTGGTAAGGGCCTTTTCTACGTCTTCTTCGGTATGCGCTTCCATCAGGACATCGAGGCCGAGCGAAGCGGCGAGATTGTAGAGGCCCGTCATCTCATTCGACGAAAGAAGCTCCGCTATGAGGAGTATCGCGTCGGCTCCGGCCAGCACCGATTCATAGACCTGGTACTCATCTATAATAAAATCCTTCCGCAGGATGGGCAGCGAAATATTCTCCTTTATCTTCTTTATATATTCGAGCTTACCTTCAAAGAAGCGCTCATCCGTCAGGACCGATATGGCGCTCGCGCCGTTAGCCTGGTATGTCACGCCTATCTTTATGGGATTAAAATCCCCTCGCAGTATCCCTTTCGAGGGCGATGCCTTCTTTATCTCTGCGATCAGGTTTATATGATGAGGCCTCGAGACATTCTTCCTAAAAGAACTCTTCACGCAGACATTCCTGACCTCTTTCATCAGCTCCTCAAGAGGTTTAGACCGCTTCGCCTCCTCGATCTCCCGCCGCTTCTCTTCCATGATCCTGGATAATATCATATATTACTCGTTCGTTATCTCGACCAGCCTTAAAAGTTTATCGAGCGCCTTACCGGAATCTATCGCCCCGGCCGCCATCTTTACGCCCGTCTTAAGATCTTTTGCTTTAAAACCGCTCACTAAGGCGGCGGAGGCGTTCATCAGTACAATGTCCCTGGCCGGCCCCCTCTCGCCCTTAAGGACGGAAAGGACTATCTCGGCGTTCTCTTTGGCGCCGCCGCCCGCGATATCCTCAAGCCTGGCCCTTCTAAGCCCGAACTTCTCAGGCGTAAGATAATAGGTCCTGACCTTCCCGTCTTTCAGCTCCGTAACACGCGTCTTCCCGGTGATAGTTATTTCATCAAGAGTGTCCATGCCGTAAACTACAAAAGCGCGTTTCGTCCCCAGCCGCTTTAATACGCGCGCCATCACTTCCGTAAGTTTCCCATCGTAGACCCCCAGTACCTGGCTCGTTGCGTCGGCCGGATTAGAGAGGGGCCCCAGGATATTGAAGATCGTCCGTATACCGATCTCTCTGCGCGGCTCTACGGCGTATTTCATGGCATTGTGGAAGAGCGGGGCATATAAGAACCCGATACCTATTTCGAGGATGCACCTCTGGACATGGTCCGGCGTTACGTCGACCCTTACGCCCAGCGCCTCCAGGACATCGGCGGAACCGCATGCGCTGGAAGCCGAGCGATTGCCGTGTTTGGCAACCTTCAGTCCGCAACCGGCAACGACAAACGCGACGGTCGTCGAGATATTGAAGGTATTGGTCCCGCTCCCGCCCGTACCGCACGTATCTACGATCGTCTCGCGGTCGATATCGATATCATCCCTGTCGATATCGACGGTGTTCTTTCCGGCGGAGATATGTATCGACTTCTCCCGCATGACCCTGGCGGCGCCCGTTATCTCATCGACGGTCTCGCCCTTCATCCTTAAGCCGGTCACAAACGCGCCTATCTGCGCGGACGTAGCCTTGCCGGACATTATCTCTTCGAAGCATGAGCGCATCTCGCCTTCCGACAGGTCTATGCGCTTCACTACCTTATCGATCGCTTCTTTTATCATCTATAGCTCCAGTTAAAACCTAAAACTCGTTATGTTCGCACTGTTGAAATTTTTCGGGTCCTGCCGCGGCTTCGCCTTTTGTTCTATAGGGCTTTATCCGCGCGCATGCACGGCTTTTTATATCGGTATTCTTTATTTAATCGGCCTTATTTAAATAACCTTAACAGGCCTTAT
>JAQURV010000088.1 GCA_029004355.1 Candidatus Omnitrophota bacterium | reverse complement strand
GGCGAGTTGGACTATCTTGGGAGAGAGGGAACTATCGTAAGGATCTCGACCGCATATTTATTTAGTATTCCCCTGATTTCCGTGGCGCTCTACTTTTTGCCTTATGGATGGACGTCGTATATCTATTTTTTTGGAGCGATGATTACCATCGGTATCGCAGCGGGAATAGCCATGTTCTTATCGTATACCGTAATCTTTTACCCGCTGTATAAGCTGGTCAATAACCGGTTCAAGACGTTGCCGCTAAGAGTAGAAGATTTCTTCGAACTATTCAAGCCGCTTGACGGAAAACATATCATAAGGCTTCCTTTCGCATCTAATACACAAGGACCATTTATCACGTCGACAACAGGAAATATAATCGCCGGGATAGGGGCGGTTAGCACATCCGCGATTTGCGGTTTTATAGCTTACGGAGCGTACATAAGCGGACTTTCAACGGTCTTAGGGTGGAGCGGGCTTATCGTTTTCATAGGCAGTTCGTTCCTCGGGAGTCTCGCATTGGGCTACGGGATATCGGTAATATTGGAACTCTGTGCCGTAGTCCTGGGAGAGTCCATATTCCATCCCTTCATCTATCTCTTCAAGTCTTTATTTCCTGCGGTCGGCCACGAGAACTTCGAAAAGGAGATGCCGTATTCCGAAGAGACGATAAAGCTCTTTGAAAAATACCGGGAGCAGCAGAAGAGCGCGGCAAGTTTCAATCGATCCATTAGCGGCGATAGGGATGGTGCGCAGGATATGGCATCGATGCTGCGTGACAACAAAGTTAGCATAGAAAAAGAACGAGTCGTGATAGATGACATAACTCTTCCCGTGAAACAAGGGCCTCCGGATGTTTTTGTGCCGGATAGAGAAGACGCCAAGCTTATCAACACCGTCTCGACAATACGGAATATGAAAAAAGTTGCGATCTCGCTTGTGCTCAACGAGCCGGTATTGCTGGTGGGCGAAAGCGGCGTCGGGAAGACATCTATCGTGAGATATCTTGCTTCCATAACAAACAGGGGCTTCAGACGTTTCAATCTTAACGGGCAGACCGAAAAGACGGAACTTATCGGCGGCTACAGGCCCGATGGGGACGGCAATTTTAAATGGGTTGACGGGATGCTGATGCACGCAATGCGCGATGGGCACATCCTGGTGCTGGACGAGATAAACCTTGCCGAATCTCAGGTCCTGGAAAGGATAAATTCTTTGCTCGATGACGACAGGCATCTTACCATCCCGGAAAGGAATAATACTTATTGGCTGGACGCCGGGAAATATGATTTAAAGCTCAAGGAGATGATGGAGAAGGAGAATTTGGATGCGGCCAAAGCCGGAGAGATGCTCGCCGGCCAGAATATATTCAGGATAAATGAGAATTTCAGGTTAGTTGCGACCATGAATCCGGTGGAATATGCCGGCAGGAACATACTCTCGCCGGCCCTCATGAACCGTTTCAAGGTGAAGTGGATCGACGAACCGTATTCTCTCGAGCGGCAGGCGATATTTAACGAGCTATTCAAGGATGCGGATGGCGCGCCTATGCTCGGATGGGGGGTGCTAGACAGGATAGACTGGTTCCATTCGCGCCTGAAGGATTTTTCCATGGCCCGCAGGATAGGACAGGACGAGAGAGATCCGTACTATTATTCAATACGCGATCTCCTTAAGCTCGGCGGCCGGATAAGGGCTAAGATCGATAAGGCCGAGGCCGCAACAAAGAAGAAATTGACGCCTACTGAGAGACGGGCCATTGTCGTAAGAGAGGTCGTGTCGGTCTATGCGGACAGGATAAGAAGCGAAGAAGACAGGGAAAATGTCCTGGGCAGGATTAACGAAGTATTTGACGGAACTAACGAACCATTAAATTACGAAATCAGGACGATCGGACAGGGCGCGGTTAAAATAGGCGATACGGTTATACGAAAACGCGACGGCCGCGGGCCGTATGTCCCGGGCGCCTCCGCGCGTTTGTTCGAAACAGAGACTACCAACAAGTATCTTGCTAAGATAGCCGAGATGATAGAGATGAAAGAGATGCCCCTTCTGGTCGGGCCTACGGGCAGCGCGAAAACATCCCTGGTGCGGTATCTGGCGTATCTTACAGGGAATAATTTTGTCAGGGTCAATCTTGATGCGCAGACAGACACGTCCGAGATAATAGGTTCGTATGTACCTGTCGAGAACGAGGAGGGGAAGTTCGAATGGAGGGACGGCCTTCTGGTTACCGCGCTTAAGAAAGGTTACTGGATATTGCTGGACGAGCTTAATCTTGCCGATCCCGAAATACTGGAGCGGATAAATTCATTGCTGGATGACGAGGGCTGCCTTGTCATAACCGAACACGAAAACGAGAAGATAATGTCGCCGCGTGAATACCGGGGCAAGATCGAGGAGTATATACGCAGGAACGGTAATAAGGCAGAAAAGAGCATGGATGAATTGATGAGGGAGGCTAAAGCCGCGCTGGAGAAGGAAGGCATTTACGGTGTCGATCCCAATTTCAGATTATTTACGGCGATGAACCCGGAAAGATACGCCGGCCGGAACAGATTGTCGCTCGCTATGCGTAACAAGCTTAGCGAGATATGGATATCAGGCGAGATGTCGGACGCGGAGTATGAAAAGATCATCGGCGGCTACCTTGCCGACAATCCGGAAAAGAAGAATATGGTGAAGGCTATGGTCAAGCTGCATCAGGGCATGCAGTATGTGATCGAATATCTTGAGGGCGGGACGATCGACAAATACCAGTTCAGTATGCGCGATATAAAGGCTTGGGCGGGATATATAAATAGATACGGTAAGAGGCTTGGATGGACAGAGGCGTTTGCCAAGGGCGCCCTCTATTTTTATTACGAACGCATGACGACAAAAGGCGATAAAGATAAATTCATGGAGTGGTTCGAAGATGTCATCGGCAAAGCTTCGTACCAGCAGGCTTCGAAATGCGCCAAGGCTCTCCTCGGCAGAAGAATTTCCGATGAGCAGAAAAAAGCCATCGTCGCCGGTGGCAGGGTCCCTATTCTTGACATACCATTAGAGACAAATAAGTCCCCTAAAGAGAAAGAGCTCGTGCCCAAGCTGGAAACGGCCCGGCTCGTCCATACCGCTTCGACCGTGAAGGATCTTGAAAAGATAGCCCAGGCGGCGGACCTGAACGACCCGCTTCTACTGGTAGGTGAAACCGGCGCGGGCAAGACCTCTCTCGTAAGATATCTGGCATATCTGACCAACAACAGTTTCCAGCGCCTGAACTTGAGCGGCCAGACGGAGAAGATGGATTTTATAGGCGGGTACTACCCCGAAGAGAACGGAAGATTCGTATGGCGGGATGGCGCCCTGATAAATGCTATGCGCAACGGCCAGTGGCTTGTGATCGACGAAATAAATCTTGCCCCATCGCAGGTGATCGAAAGGCTGAATTCGCTGCTTGACGACGACGGCTTTCTGGTCGTGACAGAGCACAGGGCGGAGAAGTATGTAAGGAAGCCGGAATATGACAAAAGATTAAGCGCATATGCGGCGGAGATAAAGGGACAAGACGCCTGCTCCGATCAAGAGGCGCTTGCGCGCGCAAAACAGAGGCTTGACGATGAATCAATATATCCCATAGACCCTAATTTCCGGATATTTGCAACGATGAATCCGTCTGAGTATGCCGGGAGACAGGCGTTCTCCCCGGCCCTGCTCAACAGGTTCAGGGTGAAATGGATAGATGAGCCTTCCGGATCTGATGTCGCTGTGATCATGAAGGAAAAATATAAAGGTAAGATAGACGAGCGCCTGATAAATAAAGCTATACGGGTGCACTACGAGATGCTGAAGGAAATCCGTAATGTGTCTGGAACCACAACCCATTATACCATACGTCATCTTACAAGATGGATGGACAGGCTATCGCTGGGCCTGAAAGAGGACCCGGGTTACGAGCCTAATAAGATGGCGTTTCTCGATGGCGCCGCGGTTTACGGAGACGGCTTTTCCGGCGTATTGGCGGAGGCGACGCTGAAGAATCGGCTGAAGGAGTTACTTATCGCCGAATTCGGCGATTATGGTTCGAAAGAAAATATGGATATCAGCCTAGGAGTCGATTCTGTAAATTTCGGTGATGTGCGTCTTGGCATAAGGAAAGAAGAGAGGCGTTTCTCTGTGTCGGGCCCCGAGTTATTCGATACTAGTTCGATGAAAGGCCAGCTCTCAAGACTCGCCAGGGCCGTTCGCGCCAATGATAAAGCGCTGCTGGTAGGACTCACGGGCGGAGGAAAGTCGGAACTCGCCAGATATATTTCCGATCTGACGAATAATGATTTTATGGCGCTCGACCTTGACGGCCAAACGGACGTTGCGCAATTAATAGGCCAGTATGTTCCGCTTGAGGGGACAGATAAGTATGAATGGAAAGACGGAAGCCTTGTAAAGGCGATGAAGGAAGGCTGTTGGATATTGATAGATGAGATAAACCTGGCAGAACCGGAGATAATCGAACGCCTTAACTCGCTTTTGGATGATGACGCATCGCTTACGATAAATGAGCATCATGGCGAAAAATGGATACCGGCCCGCATTTACGATGACCTGGAATCCGAAGGTCATGATATGTCAGGCCTGAGAAGGATCAATGAGAATTTCAGGGTCTTCTGCGCTATGAACCCGGAATATTATGCCGGCAGGGCCAGGATGTCCATAGCCATGTTGAACAAGTTTTATCAGCTATGGATACCCCAGGAGGGCAGTTTTGAGGAGGAGCGGGCTATCACGTCCCATTATATTGCTTCCGAGGCTCCTCTCACCGCATCGGCCGTTTCTGCCGATAGCGCCGGGCAGCTTATCAGGAAGGAGACAGGGCTTGCCGAGGCGCGGAGCCGCTTCGCGAATCATGGTGTCTACCTTGGTATGAACGGCGCCGGGGCGATAATGCTGCTTTCGGATACGATAAGCGGTCTATGGAAATATTATAAAGAGAAAAGAGAAGCCGGGCGTACCGGTGCCGGTTTTGCAGCACAGTATTTCAAGGAAGATGCAAAAGGTGGAGAAGAGAACCTCGGGTGGTTCGAGAAGATGAAGCGCAGCATTAAGAAAGAGGGCGTAAATAGACGTCTCAAGAAGGTCGAGTTTATGTCCCAGTTCTACAGCGGGGATTTCAATATGTCGGTCAAGCCGGGCGCGGGATGGGCCGTGAACTATGATACACAACAGCCGACATTAATATATCCCGAAGAAGATCTTATCGATAAGAGCGCAGAGTATATAGCGGGAGCCACGATGCACGAAGCGTGTCATAGGGACATAACCTGGGTGGACGAGTTCTTCTTCTCTAAGGAATCGAGAAGATTCCTTTTGAATGCCGTGGAAGATCCGAGGGTAAATAACTGGGGTATGCTGAAAGTCCCCGGCTCGAGAAAATATTTCGATGCGCTCTATAAGGAAGCGTATCCCGTAGATAAAAAAGGTTTTACCGGTGCCGTGGCATCGATGCCCCATATCCAATTCGGACTGGGCCTCATACACCATTGGTACTACGGAAAAGAACACCCGGCTATAAAAGATAAGGCTGTCCTGGATGCTCTCGAAAAGACAAGGGACGCCGCCGTTGAGGCGTACAATACTCTCGCGGGCGCGGCGAGTATAACGCGATATGATGAAAAGAGGATCTTGGTCGATTCGCCGGGCCTCGGCAAGAAGATCATGGAGCTCCCGGCTGTCGGCAGTAAACCGCTCCATTTCAACCGTCCGGATATCCAGAGGCTGAGAAGGGTAGATAAAAACACTCTTGAGGTAGTGACACAAAATGGTCAGGAGGAGATAACGATCCCTGATAGCAATGAAAAGAGTAGCGTGATCTTGAACCTGCGGCCGAGCGTGGAAGATAAGAGGAGGGCGGCAGAGATCGCGACTCAAATAGTCAGGGACAAGATACTGCCGGAATACGAAAAATTGGTTCAGGAATCGGTGGATAATATGAAGGATCAGGCCTCCAAGCGGTCTGGGGGAGGAATATCGGACTCGGAGGCGCAATCGCAAGGAGAGGGAAGCGTCGAAAGCGCGTCTAAGGAATGGGCCGATAAATTGGGCGGAAAGATCCCCATGGAAGAGAAGAAGAAGGAAGATATTAACAAAAAGAAACGCGATAAATCCGGCGCCGGGGCTGAAAAACCGGAAGAAGATAAGACAAAGCCCGAAGAAGAGGGTGGTAAGGAAGGTAAGGCGGAGGATGAGGATAAAGAAGGGCAAGGCGCGAAGAAGGGAGTCTCGGGCAACAAGGCAAAAGATGAAAAAGGAGAAGGCCGGGATGAAGGAGCTTTGCCCAAAAACGAAGGCGCGAATGAGGGAAGTGGTCAGGACACCGGGACACCATCTGAAGGCAAGGAGGGTAGCAAAAGTGATACGTTCAAAGAAAATATGCATGGAAAAGCCGGGGGGAATGCCGGCAAGCCGGTTACAACCGAACCCGATAAGACTGAACCGGAAGAAGGGCCCGACAAGTCTCGGATAGAGGA
>JAQURV010000087.1 GCA_029004355.1 Candidatus Omnitrophota bacterium | reverse complement strand
CCGCCGCATTATAGATATCGCTCCCCACCTTGTCTACAAAACCCACTATGGCCGCTATGCCGTTGACCGTCTTTGCCACCCGTTTTAAGGCCTCCAGGTTATCCGTTACAAAGGCCTCTTTCAGTACAAGGTCTTCCGGGGGATAACCTGTAATGGCAAGTTCGGGAAATGACACGATATCCGCCCCCAGGTCCTTTGCCTTCCGCAGATATTCGATTATCTTCGCGGCGTTGCCCTTAAGGTCCCCGACCGTGCAATTGATCTGCGCTATGGATATCCTTAAATTCTTCTTCATATTTAGCCCCTAAAAACAGAAATGGCGCCCTCTCCCTCGTTAGGATTTGGACGCCAGAGTCCTTAATGTCATCTTTAACATATTAAGTATATCATACCTGGGAATTTTGTCAACTCATTTCTTTTTCATATTCTCGATCAGGATGATAGCTTCGGCAATTTCGCGCATCGACTTTCGCAGATCCATGCTCTGCTTCTGTATCTTCCGAAAGGCTTCCTCTTCGGTTATGCCTTGCTCGCGCATGAGCAGTCCCTTCGCCCTTTCTACAAGCTTGCGGGACTCAAGCTCTTCCTGGACTACTTTCGTCTTGACCATGAGCCCGGCGTTTTCTATGACTATAGAGGCCTGATTGGCCACGGTAGTGAGTATATTTACCTCATTCCTGGTAAACTTATGAGGGTAGGAAGTGTAATTATTCAATACGCCTATGACCTTACCCCTTACCGCCAGCGGTACCGAAAGGAGTGACTTAAGGCCTTCTTTAACCGCTATATCTTTATATTTATACTCACGCTCTTTCGATAGGTCATGCACGGCCATGGGCTTATTCTGCAACGCCACCTTGCCGGCTATGCCTTCGCCGCGTTTTAAATTCGGCTTTTTATTGTAGACCTCGCTCATAGATTGAGTCGCCTTAAGGGCCAGCTCTCCGGATTTTTCGTCTAGCAGCATAAGCGAGCATATCTTCGAATCCATTATTTCGGCGGTAACCGTGACGATGAGCTTGAGAATATCCTCAAGATAGAGGTCGGAGGTTATGCTCTTACTTACCTTCGAAAGGGCTTCGAATTGTTTCGCGTGCGAGATCGTTTTCTTGTGTTTTTCCGGCATATAGTTCAATCCCTCGGCTTGATGATCTTCGTTCCTAAAAATTTATCGTCGGGTTCAGGCGGCATTTCCTGTATCCAGCCATTATTTAACTCCAAAAGGCGGCAAGCGTCAACTACATTCTTGTATTCGTTCCTGTCTAGGCCTGCCGCCAACTCTTTATGATCGAGCGCTTTGAACGTCGGGTAGTATTGGCTCATTATGCTAAGATAGGTATTTTTGGATATATTCTCTTTGATAAACTTCAGGGTCTCGATCGTCCCGGATATGTTGTGCGGCAGCGCCAAAAGCCGTATTATCAGGCCTTTCTTCGCCACGCCATCGTCTCCTGTCATCAGGTCGCCGACCTGCGCGTGCATCTCCTTTACCGCCGCGCGGTTATATTCGACATAGTCCGGCGCATCCGAGTACTTTACCGCCATATTATTATCCGAATAGCGCATGTCCGGAAGGTATATGTCTACCAGCCCCGCAAGCATCTTCAGGGTCTCCACGCGTTCATATCCGCTCGTATTATAGACTACCGGGATATTCAGTCCTTCGTCGCGCGCGGCTTTTAATGCGGGAATGATCTGATGCACGAAATGTGTAGGAGAGACGAGGTTTATGTTGTGACATTTCTCTTCTTGCAGATCGAGCATTATCCGGGTGAGTTTTTCTACCGGCACTTCGTTCCCGCGGCCCTGCTGGCTGAATATATAGTTCTGACAATAGACGCACTTCATGGTGCAGTAGGAGAAGAAGATGGTGCCGGAACCGCGCCTGCCCGAGATCGGCGGTTCCTCGCCGCGGTGAGCCATATAACTATATACTACGGCGCTATACGGCGCCTTGCAGTACCCAGGATGCCCCGCCGCTCTATCCACGCCGCATTGGCGCGGACACAGGACGCATTTTTTCATATCTTCATTCATCCGCTTGGTCAGCCCGGTGGGTAACGTTCTTATCTATGAAGTCGATGATGGCACGTTCTTTTTCCGCGGTAAGATGAGAGAAAGAGACGCCCATGCCCGGGTAGGCATGTGACTGCAGGTCTTTGTCGGCCAGCCAGGAAACGCGGCCCGTGGTTTCGAGAACAGCCGAAGATCCGGGTATATTGAACTGCAGATCGAGCAGGGTCCCCATGGGAAAGGTGTGAGGAGTATATATGTAAATACCCGCACCGCTTATATTCAAAACTTTTCCTTCGAATACTTTTGCGCTTTTAGTATCGGCTACCATCTTATATCTTACGTTCAGGTGGATGTCGAGCCGCGGGAACTTTCGCCGCAGGTGGAGCTTTAAGGCTTCGCTTTCGGAAAAACTATTGATAGCCGTCTCTTCATCCGTGTAGAGCTCGAATACGGAATCGAGCTTGACCACCTTCAGCATCTCTACGACGGAGAGAGGTACGTTCAAAAGCTTCAGCCTGCCTTTATGATTAACGATATTTTTATAGGATATCGCCAGTATCGAAAGCCCGTTATAATCGACGATATCGACGTTCTCGAAATTGAATATGATCTTGAGCTTGCCGGAATTGACAAGCCAGCCGACCATCTCTACGATCTCGGAAGAGTTTATATCGACCCTGCCGTCTATATCAAGTATATGGACGTCGTTTTCTTCCCGTAGTCTTATAGGCATAAAGTATCTTTCGCTACTGCCGGAAGAAGAAGGTGCTTATCCCCCTCCCCATCCTGTTGACATCCTTACCTACGCCGGAGACCGTCTCGCCGCAACCGGACAAAACCGCCGCCGTTACGAGCAGCATTGTTATTATCATAGCGATCTTTTTCATGGAACCCCTCTCTTAAGGAAAAAGCCATATCTTTTGGTAAAAAATATGGCCTTTTCCGTTAAGCGAAATACTTTATGACTACTGTTTCGGCTCTTCTTTATTAGCGTTAACTGGAACCGCGACGGTACCTTCTATAGCTTTCTTCGTCGTTTCAGCCGTTCCGACCAGCGGCTCGGTCACCAGATCTTTGGTCTTGCCTAAACTGCCCGACGTAACCTGACCGACCGTCTTAACCTCGGTCGTTACTACGCTGGTCGCGCCTTTTGCGGCATCGGTGACTACACCCGCTGTCTCGTTCGTCACGTTGGCGGGATAATTGAAGAGCTTCTGCCAGAAACTCTTTGCCTTTTCACCGGTACTCTTGCCTTCCGCAGCATAAGAAACACCACTTAGTATGAAACACAATGCCAATAGAACACATGCAACTGCCACATATCTCTTTGCCATTTACTTCCTCCTTTCTTAAGGAACCACTTTACTATACTTCATTCAAATTAGCAAGCAAAATCGGAAGGGACCCTTATTTGAGCAGTCCCTGGATAAGTTTATTTATGGTCTTACCGTCGGCTTTGCCCTTCGCTTTTTCCATAATGGCCTTCATGAGCCTGCCGGTATCGGCCTTGGTAGCGGCTCCCGTCTCAGTGACGGCCGCTTTTACAATAACCATGAGTTCGTCTTCTGAAAGCTGCTTAGGCAAGTACCCTTCCAGTATCTTTAACTCCGAGCTCTCCTTACCGGCAAGGTCGGGCCTTGAACCTTTCGTAAATTGTTCTATGGATTCACGATGCTGTTTAGCCTGCCGCTGTAATATCTGGATCACGCTGTCGTCATCCATAGATTTGATATTCTTTTCTATTTGCAATGTCTTGATGGCGGAGAGCGCCATGCGCAAAACAGACAGCCTCAGAGTGTCGCCCTCTTTTAATGCTTTTCTCGCGTCGCCCTCAAGCCTTTCGTAGAAACTCATAAAAACACTCCCCCCTTATCATTCTGTAAATGACAACTTCCAAACATGCTGCTCGCGATTAAAAGCTTACGGTACTTTAACGACTTTTGTCGCTTGCTCGCCTTTTGGGCCCTGGACGATCTCGAACTCTACCTTATCGCCTTCTTTGAGGGATTTGTAACCTTCTCCTTCGATAGCCGAATGGTGGACGAAAACATCTTTGCCCGTATCCGCTACGATAAAGCCAAACCCCTTCTTGTCGTTAAACCACTTTACTGTTCCCTGCGCCATCTAAATCTTCACCTCCTTGCCAAGCATTTACAACAAAAAAAATGCCATCCGAGCCCTTAATTGAGGCACAAATGACATTATATGTTCAATATTTTATTCACTAACTCATTCACCAGTATAGTGTTATAACTATACCATAATAAGTTCGTCTTGTCAAGGGATAGCCATGTTTATTTTTTCTTCGTTTTTTTACCGATCTTATGCTTTATGAGCAGTTTTTTGACCGGATTCAGATAATCTATTATCAAAACGCCCGAGAGATGGTCTATTTCATGCTGCAAAGCCCTGGCCAGAAGCCCATCCGCACACAACCGCGTAACGCTGCCTGAGTCATCCAGGAAATTTACAGTGACCGCTCTGGCTCTCCTGACCTTTACGGATATGCCCGGAACGCTGAGGCACCCTTCCTCGAGCAGTTCTGAACCCTCTTTCCTGGCGATCACGGGGTTTATCAGCTTGATCAATCCATTACCGATATCTATTACCGCAAGCTGTTTATCTATGCCGACCTGCGAGGCCGCCAGGCCGACGCCCTGGGCAAGATACATCACTTTAGCCATTTCATTAAGGATATCCCGTTCCTGCGAGGTTACCTTAAGGACTTTTGCGGCTCTCTTCCGTAAGATCGGGTTCGGGAATGTTTTTATCGCGAGATCTTTCATGGCGGTCAGCGGCGCGGTTGGTTCTTCGAATCAACGCGGACAACTTTCATCTTAAGCGAGGCGGCTTTTTTATCCTCGACGAGGCAATTGGAAAGGATTATGATAAGATCTCCCGCCTTCCCCAGATGTGCCGCGGCGCCGTATAATCCTATGCGTCCGGAACCCGCGGCCTCCTCGATAGCGTATGTCTCAAAGCGCGAACCGTTATTGATATTCACCACCTGCACTATCTCGCCGGGACATATATCAGCCAGTTTGAGCAGCTTCTTATCTATTCCTATACTTCCTTCGTAATGAAGATCGACCTTGGTTATGCTGGCCCTATGGATCTTCGACTTGCACATTATTCTCAACATAAAAAACGCCTCATTCACCTATCTCGGTAAGGTTGTTTCCGTCAAAGTACAATTTTTTGGTGTTGGACAGGTATCCGGCGTCTACGGGTATACTGCCGTATTGCGCGCGGTATATCCAGACTTCCCTCTCCCCGCGCCACTTCTCTCTGGCCTCCGCGATCTTTACCTGGCTGGGCCTGCCCCACAGGGCCTCTACCTGCTCCTTTGTCATGCCCACTTTTATCGATTCGGTACCGAGCGGATGCTTAACAACGTCTCCGGGATTTGGTATGATTATAGCGGAACAACCGCCGACTAATGCGGCGGCCAGGATCATCGTGACCATTAAAACAGCTGCTTTCATACCGTTACCTTTTTTTGCTTTTCGCATCTTTTGCATCCTCCGGTAGATTATATATAAGATCGCATAAAAATTTTAAAAATGTATTTTTGTTATCCTCTTCGATATCAATAATTTCGGTTCCGACATCGAACGGGGCATTGTCTTCCAGAGATAGTTTCTTCTTCCACATTATCTTGCCCATGGCATGAACATGATTTGCGACAGCGTGAATATCGAGCCGCATCTCCAGGACGTCGCCTTCTTTGAGCGATTTGTCCGTAGTCTGGAACCTTAAACCCTCAGCCGATATATCCTTGGCCGTAACGTTATAGACCTTATCGTGTTCTGCCACCGTATATGCGACACTGATCGGTTCGCGCATACGGATAAAGCTACGTCTTTCAACCAGTTTATCCCTTACTTTTGTCATATGTGCCGGGCTCCTTTTCTGCTTCGCCATTCTACAGTCTAACCCAGGCATGGCTTCGCAGGAATCAGGTCCTACGAAGCTCTACCATAGCCTAACTACAGATGAGCGAAGTAGACCTTTTCAGACTTTACCGATTAAAATATAACATACAACGCATTCACGGTCAATTAAATTACTGTTTGCCGGACAGGTCTTCTGCCGGTTTGGCAAGTTCTACGGTATTAAGGCTCAGCCAATCCCTTATAGCGGCCAACACTTCCCTGTCAACTATATAGCGCATGCGGCAAACACCGTCGCCGGTCAGCTTGCCGAAAAAATGGCCTAGACTGTCGAAGCAGGAGATGGAGTGCTTTATCTTTCCCATGCTTGTTAAGGTCCTGTCAAGACGCGTCACGTATTCGGCAGGGACTTCAACGTCCTTCTTCCCGTGCAGTATTAAAACCGGCGCCGAAACGTTTTCTATAACTTTGTTAGGATCTATGGCGTTCAGATCCCTCGTTGCTTTTAAATAGCATTTCTTGCCAAGGATGTATCCCCAGTCTCGGGTCGTCTTGCCGGCCCTATCGCCGGTCTCCTGCAAGGACCTTATTACCAGCTTAAGATACTGGTCGTTCCAGTTTTGCAAAGCAGCCCTGATACGCATGAGGGTTTCGCTATCCTGCATCCCCGAGCCCAGCACCGGAGCCAGAAGG
>JAQURV010000086.1 GCA_029004355.1 Candidatus Omnitrophota bacterium | reverse complement strand
CTATTGGCTATTATCAGGCGAGGGGAGTTATCAGGTAGAGTTTTATATCGAACCGATGGGTAATCTGAAAAAGCAGAAATTGATCTGCCTAAGTTATCCCAGGCCGACAGAAGACACCTTTTTAAGGGGCAGGAAGCTTTTTTATGCCGAACCTATTTTCCGCAGCAGGGCGGATAAGGTATACACCGCTCAGGAATTTGCGGATATATTGGGAAAACTGACCCGGGCAGCCGGCATAGCGGAGAAGGGTTAAAACGGCATGGACTATAAGATAGAATATCCGGGGCCGGCAAAGTGCATAGTGGTGAAGACCGCCGGCAGGATGAACGCCGGCGATTACATCGCGATGGCGAAAGATATATTGAGGCATCCCGGACATTTACCGGGCGGCAATGCTATATTCGATCACGAGGCCCTCGATTTCAGCGGCGTAAAACTAGAGGACCTGCAGGAGATAAGGGCTTTTCATTTAAAGAACGAAAAGCTGATAGGCGGCGGCAAGACCGCGATCATCGTTAAGCCGGGGATGGCCGTGGAGTGGCATAAGCTGTGGTCTCAGGGCAAAAAGGCCAGGGTAGGGAACAGGGTCGAGGTCTTTGAAGACCGCGGCAAAGCCATTGATTGGCTAAATACGCATATATGAATGAGGTGGTTATGAAAAAAATTATAAGTCTTTTACTCTCGCTGGGATTTATTTTCGCATCCGACGCCACATCCTTCGCGGAGAGCGTAACGCTAAAGGCTATCGGGAAAGGGGCAGACAAAATGAAGGTCCGTGGGATAATTGAGATCATAATCGCGTTGGCGATCGCTATATGCGTGCTTTGGGTCATCATATCCGTCCTTGGCGCAAGCTTCTTTCAGCAGTATGGCGCCAGGTAACAAGGATAGATCAAAGATGAAGATCAAATACCTTATCTTTATCATTACTTTTCTGGCCTTAGCGGTACTGGTCATTACTTTCGTAATGTGGTGCGGGGAGGCCTCGGCGGTCACGACCACCTTTCCTCAAAAGGCCGAGATCCTGAAGGACACCAAGCCGGCAAAATTATCCGCGCTGGACGAAATATGGTTAAGCGCGGAACCTATCATAATGAGCCGCATTACGAGGGTGAATGTCCTGGTCAACAGGCTGACAAAAAAAGTCGAATACGTCTGGTCGCTCGGATATAACCGTTACATAAGGCCTAAATACTGCATGCCGAACGTCCAGAACCTGTACGATTTTGTACACTCCAAAGATAAATAGAAAAGGAGTATTATGAAAAAGATGATAGTGCTGGCAGCGGTCCTTCTTCTTGTGCCGGGGTCTTTTGCGTGGGCGTTCGATTTTTCTGCCGATGTGGTAAGCGCGGCTCAGGGCCAGAGCTTCAAAGGAAAGATATATGTCTCTAACGATAAGGTGCGCATGGATGCCGCCGGCTCCTCGACCATCACGAGGATGGATAAGCAGGTAGCCTGGGTCCTCATGCCGGCCCAGAATATGTATATGGAACAGCCGCTCAATCTTGAGAGCGTAGCCGCCACGGCCGAGAAAGCGCCGGGCGAATTGAGCCGCACGCTGGTCGGGTCCGATACGGTCGACGGAAAGGCCGTCAAGAAGTATCTTATCAGATATAAAACGATGCAGGGCGAGTCCACGATGCTGCAATGGATCGACCCCGCGATAAATATTCCCGTGAAGACCGCCGCCGAAGACGGCAGCTGGTCGATGGAATACAGGAATATTTCTGTAGGCGCGCAGCCGGACAGCGTCTTCGAAGTCCCTGCCGGATATAAAAAGTTCGCTATGCCCGACGTGAAAGAGATGATGCGCTCCATGCAGCGACAATAGGTAATAATCTGTTTATATGAAGAAACTAAAGAAGAACTCGGCTTTGTTTGAAAACTGTCCGAAATGCGGCGCAGAGATAGAAACCGTCGCGTTTGGCCCCATAGTATTCGAAAAGTGCCCTAACTGCAGAGGTTTTTTCCTGGACTACGATGAAGTGAAGAACCCTGTGATCAAACGCCTTTTGATAAGCGGTAAGAACAGGAAGGACCGGGGCTATTTAGATCGCCTCAAAATCCTTTGCCCGAAATGCAAGGTATTGATGGGCAAGAAACGCGGCGGTTTTAAAGGAGGGCTATTGCTGGATGTCTGCCCTGAATGCGGAGGCGTCTGGTTCGATTATGATGAGCTGGAAAAGTACAGGAAAGGCGCGATGAACCTCTTATCGCGGCCTAAGAAGATGCGCATAGAATTATTTTGCCCTAAATGCGATATCCGCATTAACCTTACAGAAGGGGTGGTTGCTTTTAAAAAATGCCCTCATTGCGGGGAGTGGCTGAGCTTCAAAGGGGCGGGCGAGCTTCGCGAAGTAAGGCTCCTGGACAAGAAGACCTCGGCCGCGTTACTGCTATTTATAATTTTAATGAGCGCCGTATTTTACGGCACTTATCTTGCATTCCATTCTTACCAGAACGCGGCTTTCTTCACCGGGACGCTCGGCCTGGGCGCGGTTATTGTAGTGATCCGGGCCATTATTTATAATCGTTTCTCATGGACGTCTAATTATAAAGGGTTTGGTTTCGTTAAGGATTTTCCGATAAATAACGATAGAGGATAGGAGATAAACCATGGAAGGGACCGTATGAAGAATAAAAAAAAGATACTGGTCGTTGACGACGAAAAAGAATTCACGACGTTGATAAAGGCGAACCTCGAGGTGAGGGGGAAGTACGAGGTCCGGACAGAAAATAAGAGTTCGCGCGCCCTCGACGCTATCCGGGAATTCAAGCCTGACCTGGTATTGCTCGACATAATGATGCCGGACGGGATCGACGGCGATGAGATAGCCCGGCAGGTCAGGAGCGATGAGGAGATCAAGAATACCCCGATCATATTCCTGACGGCCGTCCTGACGGAAGAGGAAGTGGCCGAGCGAAAAGGCGTCATAGGAGGTTTCTCTTTCATAGCTAAGCCTGTAAAGTTACAGGAATTGATGGAGCATGTCGAAAAGATCGTGGGATGACTTAAGCTATTGACATAGCGGCCGGAGCGAATTATAATCAATTAAATTCATGGATGAGATAACGAACGCCAATACATACCAAAAGGGACTCTTCGAAAAGCTCAGGAAGAGCGTGAGCCTGAAGAAAGAAGAAGAGTGCATTGCCTGCCTTATCAAACCGGCGGCCTGGTGGACGATCGAAAAACCCAACCCCAAGCTTGCGGATCTTAAGAAACTGGTATCCTGCAGCTGTCCCCACTACAAGGCTTCTTCGGCCGGTAAAGATACCGGCTGCATAAAGATAATATATAAGGTCATACAGAAGGCGCGCGAAACAAAGGCCCTCACCAAATTTGCTTGCGTGCATAACCTGCACGGTTTCATATACCCGATAATGAACGAGGGCACGCTCTATGGCTACATAGGCTCATGCTACAAGAAGCGCGATGTCACGCCCGAGGTCCTGGAGATATTCGCAACGTTCACCGATACGCTCGTGCGCGAGATCCAGAAAGAGCTGGAGCTCGCGAAACTCTACGAGACGGTGCGGCCGCGCGCCATAGCTCTCTCTACCGTCCATACCGTCCACCGGCTCATCAGCTCCACGCTCGATCTTACGGAGCTTATACCGCGGATAGCGCGGCTCAGTTTACAGATAATGCGCGCGAACAGGTGCTCGATAAAGCTTGTCGATTCGAAACGGAAGATATTGCTGCCAAAGGCGACCGTAGATCTGCGTAAAAAGAACGTCATGCTCAAAAAAGTCAAGGTCGGCAGGCACGCTCCCGGCAGGGCTTTCAAGTACGGCAGGCCGATAAGGGGCCGCGACTACCTGGCCGTCCCTCTTATAGACGAAGACACGATAGGCGTCATAACCGTATACGACAAGATAGACAGAAAACCCTTTACCCAGTTCGACCAGGAGATAATATCCACCCTCGCCGAGCAGGCCGTAATAGCCATCAAGAACGCCCAGCTTTATAAAGAGCAGGAGCGTATCACGATGGGCAGCATCAAATCGCTGGCCAAGGTGCTCGATACGCGCGCGCCGGGCACTTACGTGCCGCGGGCGTCGTTCTTAAAAATAGCCCTGTTGATAGGCCAGGAGATGCACCTGGATATAGAAAATATGAAGAGCCTCGAGTATGCCGCTATCCTTCACGACGCGGGCGAGATAGTCGTGCCTTACGAACTTCTCACCAAACCGTCGAAGCTTACCAGTAAGGAATACGAGCTGGTGAAGAGCCATCCGATGGCCGGCGTCGAGTTGATAAAGCATATGAAGGTGCTGAAGTCGGTGACCCCGATCATTTTGTACCACCATGAAAATTATGACGGTACCGGCTACCCCAAGGGATTAAAGAAGGAGCAGATACCGATAGGGGCGCGGATAATGGCCGTCGTCGGCGCGTTCGAGGCGATGATCACAAAGAGGACTTACCGCTCCGTCAGGAAGATATCGGACGCCATCGAAGAGGTAAAGAAGAATTCAGGCACTCAATTTGACCCGAAAGTGGTCAGCGTATTCCTGCGCGTAATTAACCGTAAAGATGTGCAACAGGCTCTGGAGAAGGAACTCTATGGACATTAATAGGATTTTTAAATCGGACATACATATAAAGATATTGAAATTCTTCCACGAAAACCAGGCCTCTATAGATACGCCGCGCGGAGTGGCGACATGGATAGGCGAGGAGAGGGGCAAAGTGAAGACCGCGCTTGAAGATCTCGTCAATGCAAAGATACTCGTGGCCCACCGCGCAACCTCTACGACAGGCTACAGCTATACGAACGACGATAAGATAATTTCGAAGGTAAAGAAACTCCTTAAGTCCAAAGAGTCTTCGTAGCCCTTCATGGCAATGGACGACTACCTTAAGCTTTACGGCCAGCTGAACGACCACCAAAAACAGGCTGTAGATACCACCGAAGGCCCGCTCCTCATACTCGCCGGCCCGGGCACGGGCAAGACGCAGCTCCTTTCCGTGAGAGCCGCCCTGATAGCGGAGCGCGGAAAGGCAAACCCGGACAATATCCTCATACTGACCTATACCAACGCCGCCGCCAAAGCGATGAAGGAGCGGCTTGCCTCGGTCATAGGGCTCCCAGGCTACGACGTCGAAGTAGGGACGTTCCACAGTTTTGCCAATAACCTTATACAGGAATCGGAAGAAGCGGCCAACTATATAGGTGACAAGGTCCAGCTGAGCGAAGTCGAGCGCATGCGGGCCATGGAATACATCCTCGACAACACGGACGGTTTGGACGAGATACGCCCGTTCAGGGCGCCGTACACCTACTTAAAGGAGACGCTGCAGAAGATAAGCGACCTGAAGCGGGAAGGGGTATACCCCGCGGATCTCGAGCGGTACCTGGCCGGCAAGGATAGCCTCTACAGGTCATTCGAGGATAAGCACGTAAAACGCCTCCAGGCGCTCGCGATAGCCTACAAGCGTTTTGAAGAGCTGAAGGAGGGGCGCGATAAAGATATATTCGATGAACGCGGAAGATACGACTTCGACGACATGATACTCTTTGCGTCCAGGGTGCTGAAGAAAGAGGACGCGCTGAAGAAAGAATACCGGGAGCAGTATAAATATGTTATGGTGGACGAATACCAGGACACCAACGGGTCGCAGATGGAACTGCTCTTCAGCCTCATGGACTACAAAGATCCGAACCTCCTGTGCGTGGGCGATGACGACCAGTCGATATACAGGTTCCAGGGCGCGAATATCGGTAATTTTAAACTATTCCAGAAGCGTTTCCCGTCGGCAAAGACACTATCGCTGAAAGAGAATTACCGCTCGTCAAAAGAGCTGATAGATATCTCGGGCAAAGTGATAGAGCTCATTCCCCGGGACGAAAGGATGGGCCCCAAAGAACTCGCGGCAAACAAAAAATATACAAAAAAAGAGATCCTCTTCAAGGAGTTTACCGCCGAAGAAGAAGAGCTCCTTTACATCGTCGATAAGGTAGAGGAGCTTAAAGCCGCCGCGGCAGCCGACAGATCCATGACGGCGGAAGAGAAGGCGAACCCGTACAACAACATCGCCGTTCTGGTCAGGAAGCGCGCGGATATACTTAAGATAATAGACGCCTTCCTGCAGGCCGGCATACCATATGCGACCGACGGCAAAGAAGATATAAGCGGCGAGCTACGCGTAAAACAGCTGCTCGACGTGCTGGAGCTCGCGCATATAGACCCGGAGGAGCACAGGCTTAAGGACCTCGCGCTCTACAAGGTGCTCTCCGCCGACTATTTCGAGATACCGCATTCCGATATTCTGCGTTTCATTAATTTTGTCAACCAGAGAGCGCTCCGGGGTAAGCCTGGCGTCACGACGATACTGACGGAGTTCCTGGAATATTTTGGATCGAAGGGGAAGGATATAAAGTTTAAAGAGCCCTCCAGGATCAGCGGGGCGGCCGGTGTCATAAAAGACCTGCTTCAGGACGCAAGGACGCGGTCGGTCCATTCGCTCCTTCTCGATTTCATCAAAAGCGCAGGCATATTCAAATACATACTTAAGGAATATTCCGAGAACAAGATACTGCGCATGCGGCAGCTGAGAGGGTTATCGACCTTCGTGAACATGGTGAAGGCGAGCGATATCGCGAATCCCGGGGTCAGGCTGGAC
>JAQURV010000085.1 GCA_029004355.1 Candidatus Omnitrophota bacterium | reverse complement strand
TAGTGATCAAGATGAAGCTGGAGATGGTGGGATTGAGAGGGTTCGAGGACCTTCTGCCGAGCCAGCTCTCCGGCGGGATGAGAAAGCGCATCGGCCTGGCGCGCGCGATCGTGATGGATCCCGAGATAGTCTTCTACGACGAGCCGACGGCAGGCCTTGATCCGATAGTTTCGGGAGTCATCGACAAGCTGATATTGGACCTATCTAAGAAGCTTTCGATCACAAGCGTTGTGGTGACGCATGACATGAAGAGCGTATTCTCGATCGCCGACAGGATCGCGATGTTATATGAAGGCAGGGTCCTCGAAGTGGGGACGCCGGACGAGATACGGAAGAGCAAGAATCAGATGGTCCAGCAATTTGTCTCCGGCTCGCCCGACGGTCCGATCAAATTCTTTCAGCAAAAAGACGATTATTTAGAGCAGCTTATGAAATAACGAAATTCGAATATCGAATTTCGAAACAATATCGAAATCATAATTTCAAAATTCAAAACATGTAAGTTTTGAACATTAGAATTTAGAAAATTGGAATTTGTTTCGGATTTCGTATTTAGAATTTCGAATTTAAAGTATAACTTAAGGAGAGATTCGACATGAAGATCACTAATGAGTTTAAGACGGGTATTATAGTAGTGGCCGGGCTTCTTGCCGCAGCGGTCTTTTACGCGAAGACGACGGACTTAAGCGCCAAGCCGTATCATTTGAAGACATATTTCAATTACGCCGAAGGTATAAAGGCCGATTCGATAGTCAAGCTTGCCGGTATCGATGTGGGCCGCGTCGAGAAGATAGAATTTAAATATATCCCGGAGACGAAGATCGAGCTTATCCTCGCTATCGACAAAAAGGCAAAGATACACGAAGATTCGATCGCCTTCATTTCGACGTCGGGCATGATAGGCGACGCCTACATCGGTATTACTCCCGGCTCGCCCGACAGGCCGTTCGTTAAAGAGGATGCTATGCTTATGAGCGAGGATCCCGTGGAGATGCGCAAGCTCATGAAGCAGGCCGACGCCATTACGGCCAGCCTCGACAAGACGCTCTCCGAGGTTAAATCTTTGGCCTCAAATGTAAATTCCGTAGTCTCCGATAATAAGGTAAGGATCGATAGTATAGCCTCCAACCTCGAATCGACCGCCGTAAACTTCAAAGAGTTCAGCGAGGACATAAAACAACATCCCTGGAAACTGCTGATGAAAGGAAAATGAACCCTAAGGCCTTAGCGAGATCCCTAAAACCCCTTATACTTTTACTCGCCGTCTCTTGTATCGCGTTAGTCTCCTATTACAGGCTATTCGATAACTATGAGCTCGGGTCGCTCGACCTGAGATTTCTCATCCGGCACCCGAAGATCCCCACTACAGAAAAGATAGACTTCATCGAGATCGGACAGGACACCATCGACAAGCTAGGCAGGTTCCCGTTCGATAGAAGTTATCATGCCGCCCTCGTAGAGGCGCTCTCCGAAGCCGGCGCAAAAACGATCCTGTTCGACCTTCTATTTAGCGAACCTCAGGAAGGGCGCGACGGTGGATTCAAAGATGCGCTGGACCGGGCAGGAAATGTATATTTGCCGTATGCCTTCGATCTCGACAAAGTAAAGAGAGCCAAAATATTATCCGCGCGCGGTTATATCGCGAAATGCCTGGGCAGCCTGGCCGTAGAGGCAAAAGGGACCGGGCACATAAACATAGTTCCCGATCCCGACGGCAAATTCAGAAGGATCCCGGTCTTCATAAGGTATGAAGGTACGGACTATCCCCACATCTCGTTTCTCATGGCATGCGATTGGCTCGGCATTCCGCTTAAAGATGTGAAATTCATCCCGGGTAGATACATAATGCTGGGAACGCGCGGGAAGATACCGCTCGACGAAGATTCCAACATGATGGTGAATTTTTCAGGCAAATGGGGGGCGAGTTACGGGCATTATTCGTACGTGGATATTTTGCAGTCGCATTTAGCCGGGCAGGCCGGCCAGGCCCCGATCCTCGATCTGAAAAACTTCAAAGATAAGATATGCATCGTGGGGCTGACAGCGACCGGAACAGGCGACATACACCCAAATCCGTTCGAGCCGATATATCCGGGGATGGGCATTCACGCCGAGATCGTCAATTCGATGATCAACGATAAGTTCATCGGCCGCGCGTCGAGGGCCGCCAACCTGGCCATTCTTTTCATTCTCGCCGCCCTGATCTCTATAACCACTTTGAAGACCAAGCCCGTTACGGGTGCGCTTGCGCTGCTTCTTGGACTGGCGCTTTTCGCGCTGCTTGCCGTCCTGTTATTCGATTGCTTCGGTATATGGATAGATGCGGCATGGCCGGTGTTTGTAATGGCCCTCGTCTACCTGTCGGTTACCGTATATAAGTATGTCGCGGAATGGAAGGCGAGGCTTGTCTTCGAGAACGAACTCGGCATCGCCAAGACGATCCAGGAGAGTTTCCTGCCGAAAAAGACGCCTGGGATCGAAGGCGCCGACATCGCTACTTCGATGCTGACGGCGCGCCAGGTAGGCGGCGACCTCTATGATTTCGTCGATCTGGGGAAGGAGAAGCTCGGCGTCATGATAGGGGACGTTTCGGGCAAAGGCATACCGGCGAGCCTCTTCATGGCCATGGTTGCCGGTTCGTTCAAATTCTTCTCTAAGCTTAACCACAGCCCGAAAGATGTCCTCTCGAGCCTCAATTCTAAACTTGTGGCAGAATCCTCGTCGGACTTATTCGTGACGGTCTTCTATGCGATCTTCGATATGAAGGCCGGATACGTCAGCTACTCCAACGGCGGACATATGCCGCTTTTGCGTTTGAGCCGTAACGGTAAGATCGATCTCCTGGATTCGGCCGGCGGCCTGCCGCTTGGCATGATGGACGGGGAGTATTTTGAGGATAAGATCGAATTTGAGGCAGGGGATGTCTTTATATTCTACACCGACGGTGTTACGGAAGCGATGAACTCGAAGTCAGAGCTTTATGGAAAGGAGCGGCTCGAGAAAGCGGTGAGATCCAAAAGCGGCCTTTCATCGCATGAAATTTTGAAGGCTATAGATGAGGACGTGCGCCGGTTTGAGCCCAAAGCAAAACAACATGATGATATTACCGTTATCGTCGTTAAATTGTAAAAGCGCGCCGGGCACAATGGTTTGACTATAGTTCTGTTTTATTGTATACTTATCTAAGCTTTTTATATTATTATCGTATAATAACGCCAGCTTTGTATATAAAGATAGGATTATCTGTTGACGGATAAAAGCAAAAGTTCAAGAAGCGGGTCTTTCTCCCTCGCAAAAGGGATAAAGACCTTTTTTATGCGCCTCCAGCGCGCATTCTCTTTTAGAGAAGGGCCGGAAGAGGTGGAAAGGCTGAAGAAAGAGTTTCTCTCCATAGCTTCCCATGAATTGAGAACGCCCTTAACAACGATCAAAAGCTCCATATCCCTGGTCTCCGACGGGACGACGGGACCCTTAAACGACGAACAGCGGAAATTCCTTGAGATGGCGGACCGCAATATCGACAGGCTGGCCTTTCTCATCGACAATTTCTTCTTATTGGCGGACCTGGAATCCGGCGGCATTGAGCTGATGAAGACAGAGGTGGATATTAACGAGATCATAGCCAGCGCCATGGCGATATATGCCGAGCCGGCGCGCTCGAACGGGATCGCCCTCATCTTCGAGCCGGACAAGACGCTGGAAAAGATCGAAGTTGACAAGCGTAAAATATACCACAGCGTGAACAATCTTATTTCAAACGCGGTAAAATTCAGCGGAAGCGGCAAGGTCATTAGGATCGTTTCTTCCAGACACTCCGAAGACGGTGATTTTATACGGGTGAGCGTGAAAGATACCGGCATAGGCATAGATGCGAAAGATTTCGAGAATATATTTGATAAGTTCCGTCAGGTCGATAACTCCATGACGAGGCAATTCCCGGGCAGCGGGATCGGCCTGGCTATATGCAAGCGCGTCATCGAATTACATAACGGCAAGGTATGGGTTGAATCTGAGATAGGCAAGGGCAGTACTTTTCATTTCATCCTGCCCGCAAAACAGGGGAAGACCGCATGGAAAAAATACTGATATTGTTAGTTGACGATGAACCTGATTTTCTCGAGATCATGAGCCCGGTGATCGAAAACTGGGGGTACAGCGTGATAAAGGCCGCGTGCGGCAGGGACGCGCTGGACCTTATGACGACCGCGAAACCGGATATAATCATCCTCGATTACATGATGCCCGAGATGGACGGCGTAGCTACCTTGAGGAAGATACGCGAGATCGATAAAAAGATACCCGTCATCATGTTTACGGCGCATCCCAACATGAAGGCGCTGAAAGGGACGGAGAAGCTCGGGATAAGCGCGTTTATCCCGAAATTGAGCACGTATTCCGATGTCTCGTCCTCCCTGAAAACGACCGTCGAGATGTTAGCTAAGAGTATAAATAAGAAGGAGTAAGGGGTTATGGATAAAAAGAAGATACTTTTAGTCGACGACGAAAAGGATCTCGTCTCGGCTATGGTCTTTCAATTGGAGGCGGCCGGTTACGATGTCATCACCGCCTATGACGGGCTTGACGGCCTGGAGAAGAGCAAGAAAGAGAAGGTAGATCTTATAATACTGGATCTGATGCTGCCCAAGATGGACGGATATAAAGTTTGCGGGCTACTGAAGAAAGATAACAGATACTCAAAGATCCCCATCATATTATTTACGGCAAGGGCTCAGCAATCGGATAAGGATATGGGCAAAGAAGCCGGGGCGGACGCTTATGTCACTAAACCATTCGACGCAAAAGCGTTGATATTAAAGATCGAGGAATTGATAAAAGGAAAGACAGTATAATGCCGAAGAGAGAAACTATCATAGATGTGCTTGTGGCCAAAGGGGTCTTGAACCAGGAGCAGGTCAGGCAGGCGAAAGAAGAAACTAAGAAGACGGGGCTTCCTATCGAGAGGGCGCTCGAGAAGCTGGGCTTTATCACCGAGGATGACATAGCCAGCGCCGTGGCGGAGTCGTTCAATGTAGTATATATAGACCTGAAACACTACCTGTTAAATCCGGAACTGACAAAATATGTGCCGGAACCTGTTGCGAAGAAACATAAAGTCATACCTCTGTTTGTGATCGGGAATGCCCTGACGATCGCGACGTCGGAGCCCGGAGATATCGTTGCCCTCGACGAGATACGTGCCGCGTCCAAGCTCCCGGTCATCGAGACCGTCTATTCCACGGAGAAGGATATACAGAAGGCTTTTGACCAGCTTTACGGCGTAACGGGCAACGTAGACGATATCGTGAAAGGTATCGACAAGTCCAAATTTACGGACTTAAGCGATACCCATACTACCAAGATATTGGAGAAGGCCTCCGAGGAAGCCCCCGTGGTAAAACTTGTCAACCTCATCATTACGCAGGCCGTGCAGGAGAAGGCAAGCGATATACATATCGAGCCGGAAGAGAACCTCGTCAGGATCAGGTTCAGGATAGACGGCATATTGCACGAGAACTCGACGACCCCGAAATTTCTCCATAATCTTATAGCGTCGAGGGTGAAGATACTGGCGAAGATGGATATAGCGGAGACGAGGCGGCCCCAGGACGGAAGGATCGAATTCAAGGTAGACAGGAAGGTATTGGACTTCAGGGTTTCGTCATTCCCTACCATACACGGCGAAAATATAGTCATGAGGATACTGGATAAGACCAGCGTCATACTGGGATTGGAAGATCTCGGGTTTGCCAAAAAAGAGCAGGCGATATATGAAAAGCTTATACATTCCCCGTACGGCATCATTCTTGTTACCGGCCCGACCGGAAGCGGTAAGACGACGACCCTCTATTCCTCGCTCTCCACTATCAATTCCATGGAGAAGAATATCATTACGATCGAGGATCCTGTAGAATATGAACTCCCTCTCATAAGGCAGACCCAGGTGAATGTCAAGGCGGGGTTGACGTTTGCGTCAGGCCTGCGCAGTATCCTGAGACAGGATCCGAATATAGTGATGGTCGGGGAAGTCAGGGACAAGGAGACCGCCGATATCGCGATACAGGCATCGCTCACAGGGCATCTCGTATTGTCGACCCTTCACACCAACGACGCCCCGAGCGCTATCACCCGGCTTATAGATATGGGTATAGAGCCGTTCCTCGTTGCGAGTTCCGTTATAGGCATTCTCGCCCAGAGGCTGGTGCGGATGATCTGCCCGAAGTGCAAGGAGAAGTATTCTCCGACGGCCGGAGAGTTGGCCTCGATGGGTATCACGGCCGAAAAAAAGAGCATATTTTTCTATAAAGGGAAGGGTTGCAGCGAGTGCAAGCATACGGGTTATCGCGGCAGGATCGGCATATTCGAGCTTCTGGTCATTACGGAAGGGATCAAACGGCTCATTACTAAAAAGGCTTCTTCGGAAGAGATAAAAGAAGATGCCAAAAAAGAGGGGATGAGGTTCCTGAACGAAGACGGCCTCGATAAGGTAAAGAACGGCGTAACTACGATCGAAGAAGTCCTGAGGGTCACAGAGGAGCTTTAAAGATGGCCAACTTTAAATATAAAGCCAGAGACAAATTCGGTAAATCGATATCGGGTGTTATGTCCGGTGACGATAAAAGCGCTGTAGCGCAGAACCTGGGCAGCGCCGGATATATTCCCATCTCCATAGAAGAAGCCAAGGAATCGAAGTGGCTCGGCCAGGCGGGCGCTATATTTGACAGGATCACCCTGGAAGACCTCACGATCTTTACAAGACAGCTTCTTACGCTGCAGAAGTCCGGCGTCGCGTTGTTGGCGAGCCTTTCTACGCTCGAAA
>JAQURV010000084.1 GCA_029004355.1 Candidatus Omnitrophota bacterium | reverse complement strand
CGGCAGGAGTTCCGGCACTTGCCGCACGATATGCACCCGTCGATCTTCCTGCGCAGCGGGGAGATACTCCCCGCGATACTGTAGACGGCGCCGAGCGGGCACAGGACGCGGCACCATAAACGCGGCACCGCCAATGACGCCGCCGAGATGGCGACAAAGAAGATA
This sequence comes from Candidatus Omnitrophota bacterium, assembly GCA_029004355.1. Taxonomy (GTDB): domain Bacteria; phylum Omnitrophota; class Gorgyraeia; order 2-01-FULL-45-10; family 2-01-FULL-45-10; genus FEN-1322. Next base: position 6,704 of record JAQURV010000084.1, on the reverse strand, counting down.
AGGATCACCGCCGAATGCGCAAAATAGAATACCTTTACGCCGAGTATCGTCGGCTTAAGGGCGTAGTAGAGATCCTTCACCGCGCCGTGGATATTGCAATATTTTATCAGGAAGATAAATGAAGCGTTGAAGAGGTGCGTCAGCGCCGGGATCATATTCAAAGAGACGAACCTCGCGGCGATGACGAGCGGATCGAATATCCACGCGGCCTGCAGGCCCGCGAGCGCCAGGACGGAAAATATCCCAAGGAACCAGAATTTTACTTTTCGCAATGCGGCGCTTTTCTTATCCGGCAAAATAACGCGCCGTTTTTTTACCGAAGCGGTCATGTCGATGGCGGTCCCCAGAGGACAGATCCAGCCGCAGAAGTATCTGCCGGCGATAAGCGCGATCACGATCATGACGAGCGAGACGGCGGCGCCGGGTAAAAGCACCCTTTCGCTTATAGAGACCATCGCCATGATCAGCGGATCGGCCTTAAATATCATACCGGGCTTGATCGCGCCGGCGAGAGGATATGTGGTCGACCAGAGTATGTATATAAAAAGGATGAGGAAAAATGCCTGCGACAACCTCCGGAGCATGACCATCTTTTTCATCGTCACACCGCTATCTTCAATATATCGGCTTTAGCCTGGTCTATGATACCGAATTTGCGCCGTATGGCGTCCTTTACATAAGGTACATCCGAGGTTTCGACCCCCGCGATGCCGCAGGCGACGATATCGGCAAGCGTCGGATCCGCGGCTACGATGATCTTCTTCATCGTCTCGACGTCGGCAAGGTTCCCGCCCGTCGGGCCGTTCCGGACGAGCACCCGGTACGCGTCTATAACAGTGAGCTCGGGATTCATGAAGCCGGTAAGATCCACGAGCTTCTGGCCTATATTCTGGTGGATGACCCCGCGATTGCCGCCGCAAACGCCCATGAGGTTCTTCATAGAAAGCGTAAGGCGCGTAAGGCCGTGGTGCTTGAGTATCGGGACATTGATCAGGACGTCGCAATCGACGGCGTCTTTCAGGATCGGCCATCCTTCCATAGGGCTCTTGTGAGCGAAGCTCGCTTTCACCGTATCCCAATCTTCCGGATAATAGACGGTGGCGCCGTGTGCCTTAGCTACTTTCTCGATACCGCTATTCGCGTAACACCGGCGGGCATCGTTACATGTCATATCGAAGACGTTCACTCGTTTCGCGCCTGCCTTGAAAGAGAGGTCGATGAGCGCCGCGACGACCTGCGGGTTGGTGTTACCGGCCTGCTCGGGAGTGCGGTCCCATCCCATATTAGGTTTCACCAGGACGACGTCCCCCTTCTTGACGAACTTCTCGATGCCGCCGATCGCCTCCACCGCCTTCACGGTCATCCGGTACGGGTCATCGCCGCTCGCGATCACAAGATCGTGGTCGGTCTTTATACTCTTCTTAGGCCTGCCCGTAGATTGCGCCGGACTTGCCTGGACCGTCCGGGAACTGGACCCGGATAAGACCAGGAGCGCTAAAGACGAAAAGACTATCTTCAGGAATTTTTTCCTAGAGACCTTCTTATCCAAGAGCGCTGTGAAATACGGATACAGTTCTTTCATACCGCTACCTTTCTTTTTGCGGAAAAGAATGAGACCCAGACACTCACCTCATACAGGGCGAGCATCGGCAGGGCGAGCATCAGCATATTGAACGCGTCTCCGGTCGGCGTTATCACCGCCGCTATTATCATGATCACGACGACCGCATACAAAAATTTCCGCCGGAGCATCCCGGCGTTGATGACCCCTATCCTCGTCAGGAAGAAACTTACGACCGGCATCTCAAAGACGATCCCGCAGGCAAGGATAAGGCCCGTCACGAACGATATGTACCTGGCGGCCGATATGACCGGCTCAAGATCGGTCCTGCCGATACTGAGCAGGAACTTAAGCGCGGCGGGCAGGAGGATAAAATACGAGAATGAGCAGCCCAGGAGGAAGACCAGAAATGAAACAGAGACGAAGAGGAACGCGTATTTCCTGAACCGTTCGTCTATCGCCGGCGAAAGAAAGGCCCAGAGCTGGAAGAGCATAACGGGAAGGGCTATTACGACCCCGGCGCTTACGCTTATGCGCATATATATAAGGAAGGCCTCTTCAGGGCCGAAAAATACCAGCCGTTCGATAGCACCGCCTGAAGGGTATTTCAGAAATTTTAATACAACGGGAGAGAATGGCACGCTGACCGCCGTAGCGGCTATAAGCGCGAGGACCGAGAAGATGACTCTCCTGCGCAGTTCCTCAAAATGTTCGGTTACGGTGAATTCGCCGTACATATTTTTGGATCTATCCTAAGGGGCGGCTATTGCTTATCTTCTTTGACCGCTTTCTTAAATTCATTTATCGTCTTGCCGAAAGCACGGCCTATCTCCGGAAGCTTGTTCGCGCCGAAGATGAGCAGGCAGATCAAAAGTATTACCAAGAGCTCCTGCATGCCTATCCCGAATATATTCATAGCTCCTCCTGTTTGTAATATTATACCTTATTTATCCCGGCTCCGTTCCTTAATCTTTTCAAACACTGCTCGTCTCTTATTTTTTTAATGACTTAAGCGTCTCTTCCGCGTATGCCATGTGATAAAAATGTCCCTGGTCCGGTATCATCTTCAATGCGGCATCCGGCAGCGCTTTTGCCAGATATTGACTGAAATACGGAGGTATCCAGCGATCGTCCGCACCCTGGCGTATGTCGACGTGTATCTTGATTTGATGTATGTCGAATCCCCACGGAAGATATATGAGCTGCGCGTCCAAAGCCGGCGGGCGCGCTCCCTGTCTGAACAGCTCCTGGAAATCCCGCATGAAGAGATACTGCATTTCCGGCATGTTGAAAAGTTCCATATCGGCCTTGCACATGCTGGAACGCATCATATCGGCGAACGCTTTCGGATTTTTCATTATCCTCTGCTGGAACCCGAGAAGCGCGAACGGTATCTGGAACAGGCCCAGCGGCATATGCGCGCCCAGTATCGCGTAAAATCTGTCCATAGCGCCCAGTTGCTTAAGCGCAGCCGGATCCCTGTATAAAGGGACCGCTCCGGCAAGGTCAACGACAAACGTAAGACGCTCGGCCAGGCTATACGCCGAAGCCAATAATGCCGGCACCCCTCCGGAGATACCCATAACACCGAATTTGCCTATACCGAGATGGCCGGCCAGTCCAACGATGTCGGATGCGCCATCGAGAAGTTTCCGTTTTGGATCGAAGTCCGATAAGCCGATCCCGGGGCGGTCCGGCACTATCACACGGTATCCGAGCTGCTTCGCCGCTTTGTGAAGCAGCATGACATGTACATGCGACCCCGTTCCGTGGCAGAATATTATAGGCGTTCCGCCCGGATCGCCATATTCATAAAATGCTATACGCCGTCCGTCTTCTTTAGTAAAAAACTTGACCTCGCTATTGAGCTCTTCCAGTTCTTCGCGGCCGATTATATCAAGCATCGCTATTTTAAGAAACAAGTTATGTACGCGAATGTAATAATGCCTACGACAATGAGCGTCGCGCCCATCATGCGCGTATTCCGTATCTCCTTTTCCATCGATACCGGCTCCATCTTCCAGTTGATGAACCGGTAGAAAGCGATCTGAATTTTTATGGCCTTTTGCGGTTTCCACGCGACGAGCGCCCCGGCTATTACCACAATGACCGTGAGCGTAAGCTGCACACAGTATAAGCATATCATCCCGGCGCAGCAACAGCATTTAGCGAATATGTTCGGCATAGCCTTAAATTACCTTCTTTTCCGGAGCGTAAAATATCCTGCCGCCCAGGTGGTGAAGCACCCTTGGACCCTTCTTTTCCGGAAGCCACCTGTCCGAGAATAAGGAACCATCGGCCTCCGCATATACGACATCCCCCAAGACGATATTGTATTTTTTAAGAAGAGCCTTTTCCTTGCGGAGCTTACACTCGAGGACGCCTATGGCTGATCCAAGGCGCGGCGATTTGACCTTCCTTGCTTTCTCTTTTACGAGCCCGAATTCCGCGAACTTGTCCGCTTTCGCGCCAGAAATGCTTCCCAGGCCGCGGATCGTATCGACCATAGCGCTAGACGGGATATTGATGACAAAATCGCCCGTCTCAAGGATCGCCTTATAGATGAAATGCTTCTCCCATATCTCCAGCGCGACTATCGGAGGATCGTCCGATACGGGCATATGCCACGCTATCGGTGTAAGACCGGATTTCCCGCCCGATATTGAGCTAACGAGAACGACGGGTCCGGAACCGATAAGCCTGTATGCGATCTCAAGCGGAACGGATCTTCTCATAACCACTTCTTATTTTTCGGCTATAGCTTCTTCCCGGGAGTCCCGGTCTGCTCTTTGGGAAGCTTTTTGAAGCATATGAACCAATCCAGGCAATAGTAGTCCTTACCCGCTTTTTCAACGCGCTCTTTGGCGGATCCGCACGAACCCGGGGGCGGCACGATGACATCGTCGCCCGGCTGCCAATCCGCAGGAGTCGCGACATTATTAGCGTCCGAGGTCTGCATCGCTATGAGCAGGCGTTTTATCTCCTGGAAATTGCGGCCGTTAGAGAGCGGATAGTATATGATGGCGCGTATCTTTCCGGCAGGATCTATAAAGAATACCGCGCGAACGGCCTTGGTATTGTCGGCCGATGGCTGTATCATCCCGTAAAGTTTCGCGACATCCATCCGCACATCTGCTATGAGAGGGAAATTGACCTCAACGTTCTCCATCCCCTTATATTTGATCTTCTCTTTGATCGTCCGCAGCCAGGCGATGTGGCTGTAGGTCGAGTCTATAGAAAGGCCTATGAGCTCGCAGTTCAAGGCCTTGAACTCCGGCGCCATCGTCGCAAAAGTCATGAACTCCGTCGTACAAACCGGCGTGAAATCGGCCGGGTGGCTGAACAGGATGACCCATTTCCCTTTATAGTCGGCCGGAAAGTTTATCGGCCCCTGGGTAGTCTCCGCCTTAAAGGCTGGCGCGGCTTCTCCTATAAGAGGTATATTCTGCGCCGGCTCATCGGCGGCGGCCTGGACTATCGGAAGGACCGCTATCGCCAGCGCAATGCATACTGCTATAAAATATTTTTTTTCCATATCTCCTCCTTTTATTGCGGGTTTTAGTACTTTATCTTCTCATCATTAACAGCAACCCTATAACAACACCTATCATTGTGCTTATTATCGGATTGCTCGTCAATGGGCACATCCCGGAGGTACATTTGCCAAGATACCCTATCCCAAAACCAATAATACCGCCTGCCAGGGCACCCAATACCATCTTCATCTCATTTTTCCTCCAAAATAGTAACGGCACTTTTTATTTTGGCCCGGCACTTTCTGGACCGCCCCCTATTCCTTATCGGTTCAGAGCACCTGTTTAAGCGCGGCGAGAGCTGCATTGTAATCCGGGGGCGTTCCCACTTCTTTTACATATTCGACATATCTTATCGTATCGGTCTTATCCAATATAAAAATGGCCCGCGCCAGTAGCCTCAACTCTTTTATCAGGACGCCGAAACTTAAACCGAAGCTTGCGTCCCTGTGGTCCGAAAGGGTCTTGACCTTATTGATGTCAAATTCCTGGCAGAACCTCTTCTGGGCAAAAGGAAGGTCCATACTGATGAATATTATGGCGAGCTCCTTCGATAATTTGGACGCCTCATCATTAAAACGTTTGATTTCGGAATCGCATACCGGCGTATCAAGGGAAGGGACCGACGCGATAAGCTTTACCTTGCCCTTAAAATCATCCAAGGTCTTCTCGGCCATATTCTGGTCTATCGCTTTAAAATCCGACGCCTTCTGCCCTACCTTTGCTTCATCTCCCGCCAATGTCACAGGACTGCCCTTCAGCGTTACGATACCTTTTCTTTCCATATGGCGCCTCTTTCTTCCATTAGCTTATTTTCTAGTCATTATTTCTGTCGTCCCCAAATGAAGGCTCGTCAGTACGGCTGTAAGAGGGCTCTTCGCTTTCATCGCCGCTGAATGAGGGCTCTGCGTTCGCATTCGCCCAATCCGGTGAGGTCCCGGGCGAGGCTTCAGGAGCTTCGTTCCGGGCATAATTGCTATCGGCATCTTTGGTTTGGCCGGCATAGACATTGACAGCCAGACACAGGCAGATAATAATAAATAGCGTTCTCATCTCATCCCTCCTCATATTATGCTAGGACGTCCCCTTTTGGGATAGCCCTAATATCCCATAAAAGCATTCACGCGGTCAAGCGCGTTCTTTCGTATGCTTTCGTAGAAGAGCGTATAGTCGAAATTGTGATAATCGCCGTATTGCGTATTTAAGATAGGCATATCGTCGTGCTCAGGTACGGCAAATCCCCTGACGACGGGTTTGTCGATGATGAGGACCTTCCCGGACGCGTCCGCGCCGCAGACGGCCGGAACGAGCATCGGCGCCTCATCGATATTCCCAAAAAACGGGAGCGCGCCGGGGTTCCGCGAAGGCTCAAGCGCCGGGCCGTTAAGTTCCCATGAAAGCGGATTTACCTGAAGAAGGGGCCTGCCGCCCATCTTCACATAAGCGCCGCCTATCCATCCGATAAGGCCGTTCGTAAATATGCGTGGGTCGCCGTCTTTTGTGTAGGTATTCCATCCTATGAGGACGCCCGTATCGGTCGCTGAACGCGCGGGCTCGATGCCGGACATCTCCCGCGGTATCGTGCCTCCGATAAGATATGCCGCGACGAG
>JAQURV010000083.1 GCA_029004355.1 Candidatus Omnitrophota bacterium | reverse complement strand
CCCAGATAGGCTTCCGCGTCCTGTTTTATCTTCTGCAATATGAAAGCTGATATCTGCTGCGGGGTGTATTCTTTCCCATAGATGTTATACTTGAAGTCCGTGCCCATCTTCCTCTTCGCCGCGAATATCGTGCCTTCCGGATTGATCGCCGCCTGGCGTTTGGCCGGCTCGCCGACGAGCTTCTGGCCGTCTTTTGTGAACGCGACGAACGACGGGAACGCTTTGCCGCTCGACACGCCCGCGCCTTCCGCCGACGGTATTATCACCGGACGGCCCGCTTCCATATACGCTGCCGCTGAATTCGAAGTTCCCAGATCGATACCTATAACCTTTGCCATAGAATCCCCCTTTTTATGTTTTCTTCTTTGCTATTCTCACCGAGGCCGGCCTGAGCAACCTGCCGTTCAATTTATACCCCGTCTTCAATTCCGCTAAAATATCGCCCTCCTCTTTATCCGGAGCCTCTACTGCTTCGATAGGCTCGTGCAGATGGGGATCGAACTTCGCCCCTTCCGTCTTTATCCGTTCTATACCTATATCTTTTAAGAACTTTTGGATCTGGAGCTGTATCATGTCGACGCCTTCCTGGACCGCCTTAAAGTCTTTGGCTTCCTTAATATGCTTTTCGGCTATTTCCAGGCTGTCCAATATCGGGAAAAATTCCAGGATCAGCGAATCGCTGGCAAACCTCGCGTAATCCAATTTGTCTTTTTCCATGCGCTTTCTCGCGTTCTCGAATTCCGCCTGCGCGCGCAAATACTTATCGCAATAAGCGTCTCTCTCGTCCGCTTTCGCCTTGAGCGCGTCGTAATCTTTCCTGGCGAGAGTGACGCTATCGGCCTCTTTATTATTATTTTTAGCCTCTTTGTTATTTTTGGTCTCTTTATTGTCCATAGCTACACATCCAGCTCCTCTAAAAGTTCCGTGACCGCGTCCGCAAGATATTCCACGGTAGGTATGACCTTTTCATAGACCATGCGCTTCGGCCCGATCACGCCGAGCCTGCCGGAGACCTTACCCTTCACCTTATATCCGCGCGTCACTATACTGCACTCGCTTAAATAGTTCGACTGGTTCTCCTTGCCTATATGGATCGTCAGGCGGTCGGTATCGACATCGTCCGCCAGGAGGTCCAGGATATCCCGTTTCTCCTCGAGAGAGCGCAATATGCAATAGAGCTTCCTGAAGTCCTTGAACTCCGGCTGTTCGACTATATGGCTCGTCCCGTCCAGGTATAGTTTGTGATATTCCGAAAAGAGCGTAAGGCCCACGTAATTCGTAAGGTTCGATATGAGGTGGCTCGTCCGCTCAAGGACGTCCTCCAAGGACCTTCTCGCGTGTGTATATTCGCCCTGGATAGATTTTGCGACAGAGTCATTGACGTTCTTGACCTGCATCAGCGATTCGATGTAGTACCTGTATCCTTTGTCCGTGGGGATCCTGCCGGCGGAGGTGTGCGGATGGGTAATGTAGCCGGATTCTTCCAGGTCGGACATGACGTTCCTGATAGTCGCGCTCGACAGATCGAGCTGTTTGGCTATGAAACGCGAACCGACGGGCTCCGCCGTCTCAACGTATCGCTTTACGATAAGCGCGAGCACATCCGCTTCTCTGGTCTTGGCTTCTTTATGCATAATAGTTCTCCTTCGCGCTTCAAAAGTCTAACACCGGTAGCGCTTCGTAGGAACTATTCCTGCGAAGCCCTACCTCTGTCTAACTGTTGAAGGGCGTAGCAGAATAGTAATTGGCACTCTAACTCAAAGAGTGCTAAATGTCAAGGATTTTTTTAAGTAAATCGGCGACTTTGGCGGGAAGCTCGGCCTCTATGTTGACAAAGTCATCTTCATACTCTGTTTTACCGACAAATCCGTTCTGGTGGATGATATTGAGGGTCTTCGTATCGGTAACCGGCAATTTTAATGATATACGGACCACCGATTTGGCTATGTAATGCGATACCTTCTTTATAAGTTCCTCGAATCCTTCCCTCTTCAGCGCGGATATGGCTACCGTGTTATTGAAATCACCGAGGGCCTTATCGATCAGACCTTTGTCCTGGACCTTATCGATCTTATTAAGCGCCGTGATGATAGACTTGCCTTTTACGCCAAGCTCGTCCAGCACCCTATGCACCGCGGCAACCTCTTCATAGGCCTTGGGATGGCTTATGTCAACGACGTGCAGTAACAGATCCGCCTCCACCACCTCTTCCAGAGTGGCCTTGAACGCTTCTATCAGGTGGTGCGGGAGCCGGTCCAGGAACCCTACCGTATCGATGAAGAGGACCTTCTGGTTATTCGGCAGGATAAATTTCCTCGCCGTAGGATCGAGCGTCGAGAATAGCCTGTCTTCCACTATTACCTTAGAGGCGGTGAGCGAATTGAGGAGCGTGGACTTCCCGGCGTTCGTATATCCGATTATGGCGATGGAGAGGCTGGAAAATCTCTCCCTGTTATTCCTCATCATCGTGCGGCGCTTGCTCAAGCCCTTCAGATCCTTCGTCAGCTTGAACATCCTCGCCCTTATCTTGCGCCTGTCCACTTCGAGTTTCTGCTCGCCCGGGCCGCGCGTGCCTATGCCGCCGCCGAGCCGCGAAAGTTCTATCCCCTTGCCGGTAAGCCTCGGCAGCATATACATGAGCTGCGCAAGCTCGACCTGGATCTTGCCTTCGTTGGAATGGGCGCGGCGCGCGAATATGTCCAGGATAAGCTGGGTCCTGTCTATAGTCTTTACCGCCAGGGCCTCTTCCAGGTTCTTCTGCTGTGTCGCGGTCAGGTCGCTATTAAAGATCACTATATTGATCTTACCGGCCTTGCAGATACCGGAGAGCTCTTCGACCTTGCCCTTGCCGACAAATGTTGCCGGGCATATTCCGTGGCGGTTCACGATCTCTTCCCTTGTCACCTTAGCGCCGGCCGACGCGGCAAGTTCGGCGAGCTCGTGCGAACGCTCCTCTGCCGTCCATCCTTCCCTCTTACCAAGGTCCACTGTGACTAATAGCGCTTTTTCCATATATTTTAATCGGCTCCTTTTGCGATCTTTTTGATTATGGCCCCATCCTTCATCCTGCTAAGATCAAACCATTTGATCCGCTTGTCTGCCCGGAACCACGTCAGCTGCCGTTTTGCGAAACGCCGCGTATTTATCTTGAGCTCTGTCTTAGCCGCGTCCAGGTCATAGCGCCCGTCGAGATACCCGCATATCTCCCTGAATCCGAGAACGGCCCCCGCCGTCCTGGATAAGCGCTTTCGCCTCAAGGCCTTTACTTCTTCGATGACCCGGCCGTCGAACATCCTGTCGGCGCGCATATCTATCTGAGAATATATCTGGTCTCTCGGCCTTACAAGACCAAAGATCCGTATGTCGTACTTTTCCTTCAACCCGTGCGTAGAAGCCTTCAGCTCCGTCATGGTCTTGCCGGAAGTGTGCTGGATCTCGAGCGCCCTTACTATGCGCCGGATATCGTTCGGATGTATCATCCCGGCGGAAGCGGGATCGATCTTCGCCAATTTAGAATGAAGCCTCCGGCTGCCGTACTTTTCGGCAAACCTGTTCATCTTCTTCCGGAATTTCAGATCGGCCTTTGGCGACGGGAAAATGCCTTCGATGAGCCCTTTTATGTAGAGGCCGCTGCCGCCGGCGACTATCGGCACCTTTCCGCGCGCGGTTATCGAGGATATAAGGCGCGAAGCTTCTTTAATGAACGCCGCTACGCTATACTCTTTCCGGGGATCGAGCAGCTCAACAAGGTGGTGGCGGGCCATTCGCCGTTCCGCGGAGGTTGGAGACTGGCTCAAGATCCGCATGCCTTTATAAACTTGCATGGAATCCGCCGAAATGATCTCGCCGCCGATGCGCTTCGCGAGCTTTACGGCAAGGCCCGTCTTACCGATAGCGGTAGGGCCTACTATGAATACGATCTTTTCTCTACCTTTGCCGGGAGGCGCTCTCATCGCAGACCTTGGTCCTGTAGCCTTCTTTTTTCAATATCGCGGCAAGGTTCTCCGCCTCTTCCTTCGACTTAAGCCTTCCGACCTTGACCCTGTAAAGGTTGTCGCCGGAGGCAAAAGGCAGTTCGACATAGCTTTCGTAACCGATTCTAGTAAGCTTGCCGGATAATCTGTCCGCATTTCTTCTATTTTTGAAGCATCCTATCTGGACCGAGATGCGGCCTTCTGTCTCAGCCTGCTCAGCCTGCGGCTGCGGGACCGGGGGCGGCAGGATGACCGGGTTCCGGACCGGGAAGCCGGTCTTTTTAAGACAATCGTTCAGGCGCGAATCCACGACGGTGATATTCTTATCTGACGGAAACCTCTCCTTCGTCCCGTTATATATCTTGACCGCCTCTTCGACATTCCCCTCAAGAAGATAAGAATCTCCTAAGCCTATATGCGCATCGAACATCCTCGGCGACTTCGGGTATTTAGATATGATCGCTTTAAAGCTTTGTCTTGCGTCATTGAACTTCCCCAGCTTCAATTCGCTCAAACCTTTTAAATAGTACAGTTCGTATCTCTGCCGCGCCCCCTCATCGATCAATCGCCCGGCTTCATACGCCGCTTTATCGTATCGCCCTTCCATAAAGTTCTTTTCAACCACGGCAATATCCGCCTCGGCGCAAGACGCCGAAAGCGGGAAGCAAAAGATCGAAAGAAAAAGAAAGAATGCCAAATTTTGGATTTTGGATTTTGGATTTTGGATTTTTATCACGCCATCCTCCCCAGTAATGCGTACGGAGTAACCGATCCTATCTTAACGTTCACAGATCTGCCGGTAAGCTTTCCGTCCCCGCTGAATATGGCCGTCTTATTGGTCCGCGTCCTGCCGGTAAGCTTATGCGGATCCCTGCCGCCGTGGCCGTCGACTAAGACCTCGAGCGTCTTGCCGACCAGGGCTCTGTTCCTTACCTCTGATATTTTACACTGAATATCGATAATAGTCTTTAACCTTTTCTCTTTTACCTCGCTCTTAACATCGTCTTTAAGGGCGCATGATCTAGCGGGCGGCCGCGGCGAATATTTGAAAGTGAAGGCGCTGTCGAAGCCGACCTTCTCCATCACCATTACCGTAGCCTTGAAATCTTTCTCCGTCTCGGACGGGAATCCTACGAGTATATCCGTCGTCAGCGAACCTTCCGGCAATGTCTTCTTGTAGTCCCCGGCCAGCTCCAGGTATTTTTTTTGCGTATATCCCCTGCTCATCTTATTCAATATCCGGTCCGAACCGGACTGTAAAGGCAGGTGCAGGTGCTCGCAGACCTTGTCGAGGTCCCGCATGGCCTTGAATAGCTCGACGGAAGCGTCCTTAGGATGGCTCGTCATAAAGCGGATGCGCTCGATGCCTTTAATAGAATTAATCTGCTCAAGAAGCCTGACAAAGTCGGAAGTTTTGGCGGTTAGCGGTGAACGGTTAGCGGTTAGTTTGTAAGAATTTACGTTTTGCCCCAGCAGGGTTATCTCTTTAAAACCTCGCACAGCCAGGTCTTTTACTTCCTTTATAATATCCTCCGCTCTTCGCGAGCGTTCCCTGCCCCGCACATACGGCACGATGCAATACGAACAGAAGTTGTCGCATCCCTCGCCTATAGCGACGTACGCCTTGAACGTGCCTTCGCGGTATTCGGGCATCGGTTCCGGCTTCTTCTCGTTGACCTTGTCCGCCGCAACGATGCGGCACCTGTCTTTTAATATATCGCCGACCAATTGCGGCAGGTCCTTCTCGTTCCCTGTCCCGCATACAAAATCTAGCATAGGCGCCTTCGTGAGGGCCTCGTCCTTATAATTTTGCGCCGTGCATCCCATGAGCCCTATGATAAGCCCGGGGCGCTTCTTTTTTAGCCCCGCCAGGTCGCAGATATTGCCGAAGAGCCTCTCCTCGGCGTGTTTTCTCACCGAGCAGGAATTGAATATTATGACATCGGCCGCTTCGGGGGAATCGACCATGCGAAATCCGTCGTCCAGTAGCAACCCCGTCACGAATTCCGAATCCCGGATGTTCATTTGGCACCCAAATGTCTTCAGATAAACGGCTGGACATTTGGGTGACATGCCGAATCCTAATCGAAAATTGTCGAGCCCGTTTTTGGGCGAGAGAATTTTCGATTGCTTAGGATCCGGCGGAGCCTTTTTTTTATTCAGCATATCCCTTTACCAATTTCTCTTTCTGCTTTCGCGTCAATTTTTTGACTCTCTTCTCTTCTAAAAATGCCGGCTTAAAATACTTATACTCCTTATGCCAAACCAATTCCACCGGTCTTCCGTCCCATCGCTACATTCACTCCGAAAATTTGTAGCTGACGTTTAAACGTCAGCTACTTGCTCCGTAGTCCGGAAAACACAAAACACTACATCAGCCTGCTGTCATACGCCCAGTGCAATAGCGCCTGACGTTGTTTTGGCCGGCATTTCGTATCGCCCGCATCGCAGTGTTTATATATCTGCGAGATATGCCGCCGCATGGCATTCCATCTGGCTATCTGGCGGCTGTCTTCTTCAGGCAGACGCCGGCCCATGTAATAGCGGCAATACCATTGGAACCATCCCCGCGGGTCATCGGGATGGATCCAGCCCTTTTCCCGCCAGTATGATAACGGCTTACTGGCATTCACCCCGAAATAATTCAGACCGGGGTCGTGTTCTTCCGGACAAAGCTTTGCCTTTTTAAACCAGTCCTCCGGAAATTCTTTACGGCAATCGGTCATGTACCTGCCGCCGAATATTCCGAGCTTAAGCAGCTGTTTAGGGGTAAGTTCCGGCTTGAATCCGGGATCGAAATTCTTCCCGGGCGGTTCCGTTCTTGCATACCGGAAATTCTTTTGCATCTTATCGTTTACGGTGACCGTTATTTTTTTCATCTTAACTTACGTTCGGTTACGGGGGCGCGTCCTTTTTTTCACACGTCCCTTATTTCCTTACTTTTCCGCGACGACGAGCATCTCAAAATCCTCTGTTCTCAGCTTATCGTTTCTTGAATACGCCCCAAGCTTCGCGCCAAAGATGTCTATTCTTT
>JAQURV010000082.1 GCA_029004355.1 Candidatus Omnitrophota bacterium | reverse complement strand
GCGTGCTAGCGATACTGCCCGACGGCTTTGGTTTCTTAAGAAGCCCGGACTACAACTACCTGCCGGGACCGGACGATATCTATGTCTCGCCGTCGCAGATAAGGCGGTTCAACCTGAGGACCGGCGACACGGTGAGCGGACAGATACGGCCGCCGAAAGAGGGCGAAAGATATTTCGCGCTGCTCAAGGTCGAGGCCGTCAATTTCGGCAATCCCGACGAGACCAAAGACAAGACGCTCTTCGACAACCTGACGCCCCTGTATCCGGACGAAAGGTTCATCCTCGAGACGAAGCCCGACGAGATATCGATGAGGGTCATGGACCTTCTTACGCCCGTAGGTAAAGGGCAGCGCGGTCTCATAGTAGCGCCCCCGTACAGCGGCAAGACCGTGCTTCTGCAGAAGTTCGCGAACGCGGTTACGACGAATTACCCGGAGGCGGTCCTGATAGTGCTTCTTATCGATGAGCGCCCGGAGGAAGTCACGGATATGCAGCGTTCGGTAAAGGGCGAGGTTATAAGCTCCACGTTCGATGAGCCGTCGGAGCGCCATATTCAGGTGGCCGAGATAGTCCTGGAAAAAGCCAAGAGGCTCGTCGAATCGAAGAAGGACGTTGTGATACTCCTGGATTCGATCACGCGGCTCGCGCGCGCATATAATTCATGCGTGCCGCATTCGGGCAAGATACTCTCCGGAGGCGTGGATTCGAACGCGCTGCAGAAACCGAAGAGGTTCTTCGGCGCCGCGCGCAATATAGAGGAAGGCGGCTCGCTCACCATCATCGCGACCGCTCTTGTCGATACCGGCTCGAGGATGGACGAAGTCATCTTCGAAGAGTTTAAAGGAACAGGCAATATGGAACTCCAGATGGACCGCAACCTCTTCCAGAAGAGGATATATCCGGCCATAGATATCAAGCGCTCGAATACGCGTAAAGAAGAGCTCCTGGTCCATCCCGACGAACTTAAGCGCATATGGCTGATGAGAAAAGTGCTGAACGAGCTTAACAGCGACGAGGCGATGCAGCTTCTTATAGAGAAGCTGGCCAAGTCTAAGACGAACGCCGAGTTTTTAATGTCGATGAACCAGAAATAAAAAAAGGAAGAAAAGAGAAAGAGAGGAAAAAATGAAAGACAAGACACATCCTGAATACAAAGAGACGACGATAGCGTGCGTATGCGGAGAGGTGATACATACGCGGTCGACCAAGCAGAATATCCACGTGGATATCTGCTCGAAGTGCCACCCGTTCTTTACCGGAAAACAGAAACTGGTAGATGCGGCAGGCCGCGTGGAGAAGTTCGCGAAGAGATATGCCGGTAAGGTCAAGAGCAAAAAAGGCGAAGAGGCGGCACCGCAGGCGCCGGCTAAAGAGGAGAAGAAGCCGGAATAATTTATGGTATTCGCGAAGGTAATAGAAGAGAAGAGGAAGCGCTGCGATAAGCTGCATGAGCTTTTGGCCGATCCGAAAGTCATAGCCAATACCTCCGAATACCAGGCTTATGCCAAAGAGCTGGCCGGCCTCACGCCTATAATAACCGCGCATAACGAATTCCTGAAGGTCTCAAACGACATCAAGGATCTCGATAAGGTGCTGGGCGAGAAGGCGCACGCGCACGACAAAGATTTCCTGGTGCTTGCAGAGGAAGAGAAACACAAGCTCGAAAAAGACCTGAAGGCGGTAGAAGCGGAGATAGAAGAATTGCTGCTCGAGAAAGAGTCCGGCGCCGACAGGGATATAATAATGGAAGTCCGGGCCGGCACGGGAGGGCTCGAGGCGAGCCTGTTTGCCGCCGACCTCCTGCGCATGTATTCGAAATATGCCGCCAGGAAAGGCTGGAAGGTGGAGCTCATAGATTCCAGCATGACCGAAAAAGGCGGCTACAAAGAAGTCATATTTTCCATTTCAGGCAAAAACGTTTACGGGTCTCTTAAATTTGAAAGCGGTACCCACAGGGTTCAGCGCGTCCCGGAGACCGAAGCCAGCGGGAGGATACATACCTCCGCGGCAACGGTAGCGGTCCTGCCCGAAGCCGAAGAAGTCGAGATCGATATCAAACCCGAGGACCTGAGGATCGATGTATTTCGCTCGGGCGGCGCAGGCGGCCAGGGCGTCAACAGGACGGATTCGGCGGTGCGCCTTACATATCTGCCGACGGGAATGGTAGTAACGTGCCAGGACGAGCGCTCGCAACTCAAGAATAAGGCAAAGGCGATGCGGGTATTGAGGGCGCGGCTATACGACGCCAAGCGCACGGAACATGATAAGAAGATATCTCAGGAACGCAAGTCCCAGGTAGGCACGGGCGACAGGTCGGAAAAGATACGGACATATAATTTCCCCGACAGGCGCATTACGGACCACAGGATAGGATTTACGGTCCACAATATGGAGGATGTCCTCGAGGGTGATCTCGATGAGATAGTGGGCGCGTTGAAGCAGGAAGAGAAGAAGCTCAGGATAAAGGCGGCCGCGGCATGAATACAATAGAACCCTTTACTCCGGTGCAATATATAATAGGCCGCACAGACTTTTGCGGCCTGGATCTTATCGTTAATGAGAATGTTCTTATCCCCAGGCCGGAGACGGAACTCCTGGTGGAGGAGGCGGCTGGGCTTGTTAAACGTTTAGCGGGCGAAGAGCCTAATGAACTGAGAGTATTGGACTTATGTACGGGTTCAGGCGCGATAGCGATCGCGCTCGTCTCCCGCCTTCGCTCAACATTGACAAAACGCCCGATTGACTGTAGAATAGTCGCTTCCGATATTTCGGGCCATGCTTTGGAGGTAGCGCGTTTAAACGCCGGCCGCCATGGCGTATCGGGCAGGATAAATTTTGTAGAGAGCGATCTATTCAGTAATATCTGCGGGAAATTCGATATCGTAATATCGAATCCGCCGTATATAGCGAATTTTGAATTCGAGACGCTGCAAAAAGAGGTCCTGAAAGAGCCTAGGATCGCCCTGGACGGCGGCGCCGATGGACTCGATTTTTATCGCAGGATCATCCATGATGCGCCCGGTTATCTAAGGCCGGGCGGTTACGTCGCTTTCGAAATAGGCTTTGGCCAGTTCGGCGAGATCAAAAAAATAATAGAGGCCGGCGCCTTTCAAGTCATAGAGGTAAAGAAAGATTTTAACGGTATCGACAGGGTCGTTATTGCCAGATGGATAAACTAGTAATAGAAGGCGGCAGGAGGCTGGAGGGCACCGTAAAGATAAGCGGCGCCAAAAATGCCTGTTTGCCGATACTGGCGGCCACGCTTCTCTCCGACGAAAGATCGGTCATAAAGAACGTTCCCGCTTTGCGGGACATGTCGACCATGCTTAAGATACTGAAGAACTTAGGCGTGCGCGTCCAGCAGGATGGAAGCACTATAACGGTCGAACCGGCCGGCTATAAAAAGTACGTCGCGCCATATGAACTGGTCAGCACCATGCGCGCTTCGGTTTGCGTCCTGGGGCCGCTGATAGGAAAGCAGAAGAAGGCGGAGGTTTCGTTCCCCGGAGGATGCATAATCGGGCCGAGGCCGATAGACCTCCATATGAAAGGATTGAAGGCGCTCGGGGTCGATATTAAGGTAGAGCGCGGCTACATTGTCGCGGACGCAAAGAATTTGAAAGGCAGTAACGTATATCTGGGCGGGCACTTCGGTTCGAGCGTTCTTGCTACCGGTAACACGATGATGGCAGCGGTCCTGGCAAAAGGAACGACGGTCATCGAGAATGCCGCGTGTGAGCCGGAAGTCGTGGACCTTACCAATTTCCTGATAAAGATGGGCGCCAGGATAGAAGGGGTTGCGACGCACAGGCTGGTGATAGAAGGAGTGAAGAAGCTCCACGGCGCCGAGCATTCGGTGATCTCGGATAGGATAGAAGCCGGCACGTATATACTGGCCGCCGCGATAACGAAGGGCGATATTACGCTGGAAGGCGTGGCGCTTGAGCATATCGTGGCGTTGACGGATAAGTTGGCGGAAGCCGGCCTGGAAGTGAAGAAGGCGCATGACGGCATACGGGCGCGTTACGCAAGGAAGCTGCGGCCCATGGATGTGACGACGCTTCCGTACCCGGGTTTCCCGACGGACATGCAGGCGCAGTTCATGAGCCTTATGGCGGTGACCGACGGTATAAGCGTCATAACCGAGAAGATATACCCGGAGAGGTTTATCCATATAAGCGAGCTTGCAAGGATGGGCGCCGATATATTGCTCGAGGGCGCGAGCGCCATAGTCAAGGGCGTTAAGGGTTTAAGCGGCGCGCCTGTCATGGCGTCGGATCTGAGGGCCTCTGCCGCGCTGGTCCTGGCAGGGCTCGTCGCGAAAGGCAGGACGGACGTTCACAGGATATACCACCTCGACAGAGGTTATGAAGATATAGAGAAGAAGCTTCTGAAGCTTGGAGCTAAGGTGTGGAGAGAGAAGGAGAAGTAAGATCAGTTAAAGAGGAGGTTGCATGCCAGCAGTTATCAGATTGAAGAGAATGGGTACCTTAAAGAAGCCGTTCCACAGGATAATCGTTATCGATAAGAGGAGAGCCAGGGACAGCAGGCCCATCGAGATACTCGGCTTCTACGATCCGAAGACAGACCCCGCTACGGTGAAGGTAAAAAAAGAACGCGCCGAGTATTGGCTGGGCGTGGGCGCGGCACCGTCGCCGATCGTAAGGACGCTCCTGAAGAAGCAGGGAATAAAAGCATCTAAAAAATAGAGCGATTTGGCGATCAGGCGATCATGAGAATTGACATACTTACGCTCTTTCCCGGGATGTTCGAGAACGTGCTCGGCGAGTCGATGTTGAAAAGGGCGCAGGGTAAGGGTTTGGTCGAGATAAAGGTGCACGATCTGCGCGACTGGACGTCGGACAGCCACCGGAGCGCGGACGATAAACCGTTCGGCGGCGGCGCCGGGATGGTGATGAAGCTCGAGCCTATATGGCGCGCGCTGGAAGAGTTAAAGGTTTTACGCTCACCGCTCACCGCTAAACGCTCAACGAAGCGCGCCGTTAAAGTCGTATTGCTGACGCCGCAGGGAAAGAAACTGGATCAGCGATCGGTGAAGAAACTCGCGAAGGAGAAGCACCTCATCCTCATCTGCGGCCATTATGAGGGGGTCGACGAACGCATAAGGGAACTTGCCGACGAGGAGATATCGATCGGCGATTACATATTGACGTGCGGGGAATTGCCCGCGATGGTCCTGGTGGATTCTGTCGTGAGATTGATCCCCGGGGTCCTGGGCGACGACGAGTCGGTGAAGTTCGAATCTTTTGAAAGCGGGATGCTGGAGTATCCGCAGTATACGCGGCCGGCGGAATTTAAAGGCAGGAGAGTGCCGCAGGTCCTGACGAGCGGAGACCATAAAAAAATAGAAGAATGGCGTATGGCCGAAGCGCTGAAGCGCACCAGAGAGCGCAGGCCTGATCTATTAAAACGGAAAGGAAGATGAGATGGATAAACAGATAAAGCTGCTGGAATCGAAATTCTTAAAGAAGGACATACCCGAGTTCAGTATCGGGGATACCCTTGACGTCCAGTTGAAGATCGTCGAAGAGGGGAAGTCGCGTATCCAGACGTTTGAAGGCACGGCTATTGCGCGCGCGGGTTCCGGGCTTACGGAGACCTTTACCGTCCGCAAAGTTTCGTACGGCGAAGGCGTAGAGATGGTATTCCCGCTCCACTCGCCGTCGATCGACAAGATCAAGGTCGTCAAAAAAGGCGATGTTCGCAGGGCAAAACTTTATTACCTGAAGCGAAAAGTCGGAAAAGAGACGAAAGTTGACGAGAAGATCGAACACGCGGAAGGCCACCAGGCTCCTCCGGATAGAGCGGAGACTAAGTAGGTCGGGCCACCGGCTGGTCGCGGGCGTCGATGAGGCGGGCAGAGGCCCGCTTGCCGGGCCCGTAGTGGCGGGCGCTATCATTTTGAAAGAGACGGATTTCGCCTGTGAGATAGACGATTCGAAGAAGCTTTCCGCGAAGAAGCGGGAAAAAGCCTACCGCGAAATACTCAAAAAAGCGATCGTCGGTGTAGGTATAGTCGACGAGAAGACGATCGACGAGATAAATATATACCAGGCCACCCTCAAGGCCATGCAACTCGCACTGCAGGACCTGAAGATCCCCCCGGATTACGTCATAGTAGACGGCAGGATGAAGCTCACCACAAAATGCCCCTTAAAGTGCATAATCAAAGGTGACTCCAAGAGCATGTCGATCGCCGCAGCGTCGATAATCGCCAAGGTTACCCGCGATAGTATCATGAAGAGATACGACGAAGAGTATCCTCAGTATGGCTTTGCCAGGCATAAAGGTTACGGAACGCGCCTCCATAAAGAGGCTCTTGTGAAATTCGGCCCATCACCTATCCACCGCTACAGCTTCCGTCCGATCAAATCGCTAAACGGTTAAGAGATAAAAAGCTAGGTATCTTTCTATTGTCTTAACAGGATTATGTGATATACTTTATAGACATAATTCAGTTAAGGGCAAACCTATGATGACATAGGGGCGCAAAGCTTCGGACCTAGATAAAATTTTACTCTAGATGGCCAGGCTGCCTGAGAAAGGCGGCTTGGCCTTTTTAGTTAGAAAAAAAATTTAAAATCCTCCTCTCGTAACGGACACGTCAAAATCTATGGTCGATACCGTTTACAAAGCTGCCGGAAAAGAAGCGAACTCGAGACCGCTTATAATGGACTTGCAGAGTCCAAGAAATAAGTGGTGGATGAGCACGGTCGCGATAATCCTAACGTTTTGTTTTATATATCAGGATATAGTATGGGCACAAGAAGGCGCACCCGTTTGGTCCAAAGGGGCCTTAAATAATAATAGCAATAATCTAAATGCCAATATAGTAATACCAAAAGACGTAGCTGTAGTAAAAGATACCCATAATACCAACGCAGTAAATGGCATGGAGCGTGGGGCGAAGACGATCATCAATATCCAGGACGCCCACGCCTCTCTCTCCGCCCAGCAGTCCATATCCTCAGTCCTCGATTCACTCGTCACTAACTATGATCTTAAGCTCGTAGCCATAGAAGGCTCTACGGGCT
>JAQURV010000081.1 GCA_029004355.1 Candidatus Omnitrophota bacterium | reverse complement strand
TTATTTGTAGTATTTGGATTTGGGATTTATTTGGTAGTATTTGGAATTTGACATTTGACATTTAGTAATTGCGTGGTTTGACTATGAAAATAATAGACAGGTACATGGTAAGAGGTTTTTTATCGCCGTTCGTATGGTGCTTATTCATATTCACCGTAATGGCGGTAATAATCGACATCTTCTCGTTCATAGAGGATATCGTAAAATATAAGATCCCGGCCGAATCCCTGGGCGCCTTCTATATATATTATTCACCCACTATTCTTTTGCAGGTAACGCCGATGGCAGTCCTGCTTTCGACAATGTTCTTACTGAGCAACCTCAACAAGAATAACGAGATAACGGCCATGAAATCGAGCGGCATAAGTTTGTGGCGGATCATGTCTCCGATCATCATGCTCGGGCTGATCATAAGCATCATGTCGTTTATCGTAAGCGACCGGGTGATACCGATAAGTTCCAAGGTGGCCAATATGATAAGACAGGAGGAGCTTGAAAAAGAGAAACGAAGATCCAACCAGCAGAAGGTCATAGATAACGTGGCCGTTTACGGGTCGGGAAACAGGATACTATTCGCCAGGCAATACGACACGGACAAGAAGGTCCTTACGGATATAACGATCCACGAGCACGATCTTTCGGAGAACCTCGTATCGAAGACCACCGCCCAGACCGGTGTCTGGACGGGAAACGGCTGGAAGTTTTATAAAGTGATCTCGCTTAAGATAGATAATTCCGGAAAGATACTCAGCACGCCGACTTTTTACGCCGAAAAGGTACTGCCTATAAAAGAGAGGCCCAGGGACTTTGCTTACAAAGACTGGCATTCAGAATACATGAGTTACGCGGATCTCAAAAATTATATCAAGAATTTCCGGGGTGTGAGCACAAAGCTCGTGAGGGGACTTATGGTCGACTTATACCAGAAGGTCTCATTCTCCGTCATAAGCCTCATTATAATCCTGATAGGAGCGCCTTTTGCCCTGATAACGACCCGCGGTGGAGTCATGATAGGCATGGGAATGAGTATAGCGATAGGGTTATTGTACTATGCCTCTATGGCGATAAGCGTTGCCTTCGGTAAGGCGGGGATCTTGCCGCCGATCGCGGCGGCATGGATCGGCAATATAATCTTCGGGATCATCGGGATCCACCTAATTAATAAACGCACTTAAAGAGCCTGCTATTAAATATCAAATTACAAAATCCAAATACTACAAATAATACCAAGACAGGTAAGGCCGGGGTTTAGGATTTTGAGTTTTGGATTTATTTTGTACTATTTGTAGTATTGGTAATATTTGATATTATAGTTTAACTAATCCGCTCCCTCACCCGTCATCTCGACATGAGTAGCTTCGCGCTTCCTGGATATGACCCTTTTAAGGACCGTGTGCTTCGATACCATATCCCTGGTGTTGCGAACATTCAGTTTCTCGAATAGAAATGCGAATTTCGCTTCGATCTCTCCCGCTATCGCGTTCCTGACATCTGCGGGGAGGCCCATTATCTCTTTTTTGAACGGCCCCAGCGCCTTCTTCCTTGAACTATACAGGAATTGCTCCTCCGTCTGGTCGCCCTTCTTCTCGGAAGCGAGGTTCTTCTTCACCCAGTCGTAGATCTTGCTCTTCAGTTCTTTAGGAAAGTGAGGGCTGTCATATACCATATTCTGGAAGCCGGTCGCAAGATGGACTTCCGCCGTCTCTTCTTCCGGGAATTTTCCGAATGCTTCGTCAGGCAAGGTCGATGCGCCGTGCTGGACCGCTCCGGCAAGACCGTATTCTTCGCGGGCAAGTCTGGATAGCGTCCTTAGCGTGTTGAAATCGAGCTTCACCTTTGCTATGGTTCCGTCCGGAAGGACCACTCCGCCGTGCGATGTCCCCGTCTGAACGCTTATCTTCGATATGCCGCACCGTCCCTTACGCAGCCGTTCCCTATAGCCTGTCATGAACGCCCTTAAGTCTTCCGGCGTAGAATTCTGATGACCTACCTCGCCTATCTCACCGCCCACAGAAACTTCTATTCCGCGCGGCTGATTTTGACGGATAAAATTCGTAAGGAGCGCGCACACCTCGTAATTTGCCTCCTGCTGCTTTTTTACGCTCACCTTAGAGAGATCGACAAGCGTGGATGAATCGATATCAATATTGTAGAAACCCGCCTCCAGCGCATGGAGGATCAAAGCCTTCAGGCTGTCGAGCTCTTTGGTTGGATTATCCTTATAGCTTTTGGCATTTACCTGGAAGTGGTCGCCCTGTATAAAGACCGGCCCTGCCCATCCCTCTTTTATAGCGGCGGCAAGACAGACAGCCGTGTACTCTATCGCCGGCTGGTTCGTGTAACCCATCTCGGATTTTGCTATCTCAAACAGGAAAGCGCCCGCGTTATTCTTCTTGGCGACCCTGAATATTGCCTTGGCAAGATCATAAGTAAGGACTCTCAGGTTCATTGCCGGTACGGTAAAATTGGTAGGGGTCTCGCCTTTGCCGCGCGCCATATAAAATTCGTTTATGCTCGCGAGGAATATGCCTTTCTTATACGCTATATCGGTTATCCTTTTGGCAAGGGCCTTCTTCTCGTCGAGATTATCGGTTAAAATAAGCTCCATCACAACCTTATCCATATCAATCGGACTTCTACCCATTTCTTTACTACGCTCCTTTCTACGCATAGGCTATAGACCATAGACCAAAAAAACAATTTTTGGTCTCCGGTCTTCGGTCTATGGTCTGCAGTCTATTATCTACAGTCTAACTACGTTCCCATCTCCCAGCTCTCAAGATATTTCTTCTGCTCTTCCGTCAGTGTGTCTATCTTGACGCCGAGAGATTCCAGTTTTAGTTTAGCGATGTTCTTGTCTATAAATTCGGGAACCTCATAGACCTTCCTCTCCAGCTTCTTATAGTTCTTTGCGATATATTCGCACGCCAGGGCCTGGTTCGCAAAACTCATATCCATCACGCTTGCAGGATGACCTTCGGCCGAAGCCAGGTTTATAAGCCTTCCCTCACCCAGAAGATTAACGCGCTTACCGCTCTTCAGCGTATACTCTTCCACAAAATCCCTGACAGTACGTTTCTTTACGGCGATCTTTTCGAGGGCCGGAATATCGATCTCTACATTGAAGTGCCCGGAGTTCGCTACTATCGTCCCGTCTTTCATCGTCTCGAAGTGTTCTTTTCTTATAACATTTATATCTCCGGTAAGCGTAACTATGACATCGGCTTTTTTACAGGCATCTTTAATAGGCGCGACGGTATACCCGTCCATCACTGCCTCGAGCGCCTTTAGCGGATCTATCTCGACAATGGTCACATTCGCCCCCATCCCCCTGGCCCGCATGGCAAGCCCTCTGCCGCACCAGCCATACCCGCAGACCACAAAGTTCGAGCCCGACAACAATACATTGGTCGCGCGCACTATGCCGTCTATAGTCGACTGCCCCGTTCCATACCGGTTGTCGAAAAGGTGCTTGGTAAGCGCCTCGTTGACGGCTATTATAGGATAGCGAAGCATCTTCTGCTTCTCCAGGCTCTTAAGCCTTATGACCCCCGTGGTGGTCTCTTCGGTCCCGCCTATAATATACCTGACAAGATCGGCCCTGGATTTCTGAACGGTCGATACCAGGTCGGCGCCGTCATCCATCGTGATATTCGGCTTCGTATCCAAGGCGCTGTTTATATGGCTGTAGTATGTTTTGTTATCTTCGCCTTTTATGGCAAATGCCGGTATTTTAAAATCCTTTACAAGCGATGCGGCAACGTCGTCCTGGGTACTTAAAGGGTTCGACGCGCACAGGACAACATCCGCCCCGCCTTCTTTCAGTGTATAGACAAGATTCGCCGTCTCGGTAGTGACGTGAAGACATGCGGCTATCTTCAACCCCTTAAGGGGCTTCTCTTTTTTGAAATGCTTACGAACGAGCGTGAGCACATTCATGTATTCGTTCGCCCATTCGATACGAAGCCTGCCCTTGCCGGCTAAGCCTAGATTTTTGACGTCGTATTTCACCACTCCTCCTTTATATATCTTTAAATTCGAAATACTAAATCCGAAATTCTAAACAAATTCTAATTTTCCAAATTCGAATTTCGTATTTGTTTCGAATTTAGATATTCGTATTTCGTATTTTTATTTTACGTACTTCTTAAGGTCCTTCGCTACGTCGGTCTTCTCCCACGTGAAGGCTTCCCCTTCTCTGCCGAAATGTCCGTAGGCCGCCGTCTTACCAAAACGGCTGCCGTCGGATTCGCGAAGTTTCAGTTCGGCGATAATCCCGTGCGGCGTAAGCTCAAAATGATCCCTTATTATCTTCACCATCTTTTCATCGCTGACCTTACCCGTACCATAAGTGTTTACCATTATCGACACAGGGTCCGCCCGGCCTATGACATACGCGAGCTGGATCATCAATTTATCGGCAAGCTTTGCCGCGACAAGGTTTTTAGCTACGTAGCGGCCCATGTATGCCGCTGAACGATCGACCTTTGTGGGGTCTTTTCCGGAAAAAGCGCCTCCGCCGTGCGCCACCGATCCGCCGTAAGTATCCACTATTATCTTGCGGCCCGTCATGCCTGTATCGGACTGCGGTCCGCCTATCAGGAATAAGCCGGTCTGGTTTATAAAGAACTGCGTCTCCTTATCAAGGTAGTTTTTCAGCACAGGCCTTGCCACTTTCTCTATGATCTCTTTCCTGGCATCCTCAGAAAAAAGGCCGGTCTTCTTGTCGACGACCTCTTCCGTATGCTGGGACGCGAGAACAACCGATGTTACGCGGGCAGGTTTGTTGTCATGATATTCGACGGTGACCTGTGATTTTCCATCGGGCCCGAGATACTTTAAAATATTCTTTTTCCGTAACTCTGCCATCTTAAGGCACAGCTTGTGAGCAAGCATTATCGGAAGCGGCATCAACTCCGGCGTCTCATTACAGGCGTAACCCATCATCATACCCTGGTCTCCCGCCCCACCCCTGTCAACTCCCATGGATATGTCCGGCGATTGAGTATGTATGGCGTTCAATATCGCACAGGTATGGTAATCAAAACCGTATTTCGGATGAGTATATCCGATATTCTTCAGGATATCGCGGCAAAGCTTGTGGATATCTACATATGCGTTTGTTGTTATCTCCCCGCCTATGATGATAAGGCCCATCGTTACATACGTCTCGCATGCCACTCGGCCGGAGGGATCCTGCCTCAAAACTTCGTCAAGAACTCCGTCTGATACCTGATCGCAAACCTTATCGGGGTGACCCTCGGTCACGCTCTCCGAAGTAAAAAGATACTTATGCTTCGTCATCCTATCTCCTCTCCAAGTTTATTCAGCCACAGTGTTGGCTAAGTGCCGATCTCTCCGACATCGGCCTTTTTTTGATACGCCTCATCCGCTTTCCTGTAAGATTCGATACCGCCTATATCATACCAGTCTTCAGAGAAAGCGAAACCATAAACCTTGTCGCGCTTTGCGATCCATCCTATATAATTACCGGGCGCGTCAAGTTTGTCCTGCATTTTAACATACTCATTTATAAACGCAACTTTATTTTTCGGAAAATAATATATACCTGTCGAGATAAGGGTCGATTTTGGATCTTGCGGCTTTTCTTCGAAATCGACGACTCTCTGGTCAGCGTCCGTCTTCACGACGCCGTAGTTTTTGGCAAGCTCGAGAGAGCCTATATCGTGCACCGCTATAGACACGCCGTCTTTCTTGCGGGCAAAGGCCAGGAAACTATTCAGATCGAACTCGAAGAGATTATCGCCCGCGACTACCATGATATCGCCCGTAATAAATTCCTCTTTTATCACGAACTCCAGGTCCTTTATCGCGCCCAGCCTGTTTTCATTGGTAGTAGTGCCGTCGCATATAAGAGATATCTTGTTTTCGTGTTTGGACGCCTTAAGCCAATCGCTGAAATTCTTAAAAAATTTCGAATTCGTGATTATGTATATCGCGGATATGTCTTTTATCCTGAAAACCTTCTCGAGTATCCTGTCTATTATCTTCTTATTCCCTACAGAAAGAAGGGACTTTGATGTATTGAGCGTCAAAGGCTGAAGCCTTACCGCGTAACCAGCCGCTAAAATTATAAGCGTCATTTATATCCTCCCCGGGCTTAAAGTATCTACTCCACTTCTATCGCAAGATCCGGCACTATTTCTGTAAGCTTCTTCTTGGCAAATTTCTCAACCTCTTTGCCGGTCGAAAGGCTTGCCGCACCCTGCGCTATCTCTTTTGCCTGCCGCAATGTCACGGACCTTATTATACGCTTTATCTCCGGTATCGCTATCGGAGAGGTGCTGAATTCATCCAGGCCCAATCCCAGAAGCACGATGGTCATTACTATATCGCCGGCCATCTCACCGCACATTCCTACCCATATGCCGGCGTTGTGGCCGTTCTCGATAACGGTCTTTATGAGTCGCAGGACGGCAGGATGGGCGGGTTCGTACAGATACGCTATCTTTTCATTCACCCTGTCTACCGCAAGCGAATATTGGATAAGATCATTGGTGCCTATAGAGAAGAAGTCCACTTCCTTTGCAAGTATATCGCTTGTGAGAGCGGCAGACGGCACTTCGATCATCGCGCCGACTTCCATCTCCTCGTCGAAAGGGACGTTCTCTTTCTTGAGTTCCTTTTGCACTTCCTCTAATAACGTATTCGCCTGTACCAGCTCTTCAAGTCCCGATATCATAGGATACATGACCTTTAGTTTCCCGTAAGCCGATGCCCTGACGATGGCCCTAAGCTGCGCCTTAAATATATCGGGTCTTGCGAGGCAGAATCTTATCGCGCGCCAGCCAAGGAAAGGATTCATCTGCTGAGGGACGTCCAGTTGCGATAAAAATTTATCTCCGCCGATATCCAGGGTCCTTATGATAACGGGGTGCGGTTTCACTTTTTTGGCAACGGCGGAATATGCTTTGAACTGTTCTTCTTCGGACGGAAGGTCCTTCCTGTTCATGTAAAAATATTCGGTCCTGTAGAGGCCTATGCCCTCGGCGCCGTGGGCTATGACGGACGAAACTTCCTCGTGAAGCTCGATGTTGGCCATCAGCTCTATCTTCCTGCCGTCCTTCGTTTC
>JAQURV010000080.1 GCA_029004355.1 Candidatus Omnitrophota bacterium | reverse complement strand
CACCCCGAAGAGTTCATGCATCTCCCTCTCTCTCCACCACGCCGACTTAGTCACGCCTGTTATCGTGTCGATATGCGGATCCTCTTTCTCGGCTATTACCGCCCTCAAGGAGATGACGAAACCCGAATCGTCCTTGGCGAAATGATACAATATCTCCAACGCGTCGAAGTCGTCGACGGCAGTGGCGATATTGAACCTTAAGCCCAGGTCCGTGAAGAGATACTTTGTGAATTCGATTATATCCTTAGGGTAGATATCGACGTAAGCCCTCATATCGTTCTTCTTTTCGACCTTCAGGACTTTTGAGCCGAACTTATCCTCTACCTTCTTTAATAGATCGTCTATCTTCATATTATTTTCCCGAGTTGACCTTGTCCAGAAGCTTCTTTATACCGGCTATTACCGCCTCCGGTTTCGGCGGGCATCCGGGGATGTAGATATCCACGGGGATTATCTCATCGAGCGGCGCGCCCGTATTGTAGCTGTCCTTGAACATCCCTCTTGACGAGCCGCATGCGCCCCACGCGACGACAAACCCGGGCTTCGGCATATCTTCATATAGTTGCTTTATGCGCGGGACACAGAGCGTGTTCGTCGAACCGGTGCAGAGAAGCACGTCGGCGTGCTTGACGCTGCCGACTAAGACTATGCCGAACCGTTCCAGGTCGAACCTGGGCGTCAGGCAGTCAAGGATCTCTATGTCGCAGTTATTACAGCTTCCGCTCGAGACGTGAAAGGCGTATATCGACTTTGTCAGTATCTTTTCTTTGAATCCCATTCTGCTACGCCCTCCGGAAGTCAGTTTGAGATAGGGCTTCGCAGGAATCATGTAGGCAGAATGCTCCTGCGCAGCCATGCCTGAATTTACGCATTGATTGGCGAAGCAGAGCTACCATTCTCATGTATCTACCATCCCAAATATGCAAGCGCTACGGAGATCATCGCGAGCACCGTTACCGGCCCCCAGAAGAATCCCATCGCCTGGTCTACCCTCACGCGAGGGTTCGTATTCTTTATCACGACGATCAAGGCCAGGATCAATATATATTGAAAGATATTCCTTACAAAACCTTCCGCGTCGGACGCGATCCCGCCGAAATACAGTATGATCATCAATACCGGGAGGACAAATAGCATCACGGCCTTTACCAGCTTGAAGATGCCCAACGCCTTGCCGGAATACTCTATATATACGCCCGCCATTATCTCGGTCTCGGCTTCCGCGATGTCGAACGGCGCATATCCAAGCTTCGCCTGTACGCACAACAGCATGACTACAAAAGAGATCGCGCCGGAAGCGCTTCCTATTATATGGCCGTTCACCGATTGGCTCATTATTATATCACCCAGCTTTATCGCGTAGCCACTCTTTATTACGGGCACAAGGACGGCTATGATGAACGGGAGCTCGTAAGAGAGCATGAGCTTCATCTCCCTGGAGGCGCCGAGCGACGCAAGCGGGTTCCGGGAAGCAAAACCTCCCAGCATCAGGCTTATAGCTGGGATCATAAGCAGATATACGATAACTATCAGGTCGCCCAAGAAGCTCGCCTTGGGAGAAGCGTTGATAACGAGGATGGCCGTCGAGACGAGCGTAGCGCCGGCAAGAGCGAGAAGCGGCATACCCAGGAAGATCACCTTCGAGACCTTTGCCGGGATGACCGTCTCTTTATAGAAGAGGAGTTTTATGACATCTGCAAAATTCTGATACCACGGGGGCCCCTTCCTCCACTGGACCCTTGCGGTGAGGAGCCTGTCCACCCAGCCGGCAAGCAGGCCGACAGCGGCGGAGAATAGAAACCCCGGAAATACCAGGAATTGGAACAGATATTCGAATGCCTTCATCTTTATATATTTTGCGGCGGGAGGCGCTTCTTAACGGGAAGCCCCTCGCCGTTCCTCTCCCACTTGTAGCTCGTCTTGACCAGCAGATAGTCCGATATCCTGAATATATTCTCTTCCTTCTTCTCTTCGAATTCACCAAAACGCACACCGCCGTGCGTGCACATCTCAAGGCATACCGGCGACCGGCCCTCTTTAAGCCTGCCCAGACAGTAGTCGCATCGCGCGACGATAAATGGTATAGTCTCCGGATATATGACCCCGAACGGGCACGCCCTCGAACAGGATTTACAGGAGGTGCACCGCATCATGTAGCGCTTCAGCATATTCTGCGGCTGGAATTCGAGCGCTTCCCAGGGGCAGGCCGCGACGCACGGCGAGTCCTCACACCGTCTGCATACAAGCGCAAAGTGCGCGAACTCCAAAAGGCTCACCATGCCGTTATTCGCGGGGTGCTGGATGTAGCTGCATATAGCGCCGCACTCCTTGCAATTGAAACACGCGTCCAGGTCGATCAATAATCGTTTCATAATAACCCTTAAAATCTAAATTCTAAATCCGAAACTCTAAACAAATTTTAATTTTCCAAATTCGAATTTCGTATTTGTTTCGAGTTTCGATATTCGTATTTCGGATTTAATCCCATATGTTTTGCAGGTCTTTGATCTTGTCGTACGTAAATACAGGGCCGTCCTTGCAGGCGTAATAAGGCCCGACCCTGCAATGGCCGCATTTGCCCACGCCGCAGGACATATTCTTCTCCATCGAAAGGTATATCGTATTAGGTTTAAATCCTATATCGAGAAGTTTAAAGGTAACGAACTTCATCATTATCGGAGGGCCGCAGACGATAGCAACGGCATTGTTTACGTCGACCAGACCGGGCTTTAATAAGGTAGTAACAAGCCCGACATTCCCTTTCCATGTCTCATCGCCGACGTCCACGCCTACCTCTATATCGACGTGCGCGGCCTTCTGCCTCCACGAATCAACCTCGTTCTTGTAGACTATATCTTTCGACGTCCGCGCGCCGTATTTCAATATTATCTTCTTGTAATCATTGACCTCGTTGAAGAGCGCGTACAATAAAGCCCTTAGGGGGGCGAGCCCTACACCGCCGCCGACTATAAAGACTTCCCTGGATTTGAAATCGCCAAGCGGATAACCCAGCCCGTAAGGTCCCCGGACGCCGACCACATCGCCGGGCTTCGCGTCATGAAGCAGTTTTGTAACGCGGCCCGCGCGCATTATCGTAAAATCCAGCCTCTCCCCGGTATTGTGATTAGAGGAAGGGGTAAAAGGCGCCTCCCCGATGCCGGGCATGGTAAGGTCCATGAATTGCCCCGCGCGGAAACCTATCTCGCTTCTCGGCTTCACCGTGAATGTCTTTATATTCTGCGTCTCATCGACGATCTTGAGTATTTCGGCTTCTGTATACGCGTATGGGTTGATCATGATAGCACCCTTTAAATCCTAAATTCTAAATCCGAAATCCGAAACAAATTCTAATTTCTAAATTCGAATTTGAAATTTGTTTAGAATTTCGATATTCGTATTTCGAATTTAAAGTCTATTTGCCTCCTTAGTCATTCGGCGGTTTATTCCACTTGCCGAGCACGAGCCCTTTCAAGACTTCCCTTAAGTCTATATCGCCCGGGCACGCCTCTATGCATCGGCCGCAGCCGGTGCATGCAAAGTAGTCCAGGACCTGCGGGAAGAAGTCGAACTTCTTCTCGAACCTGTTACGCAGGCGCTCGTAAAGATGCTTCCTCGGATTCGCGCCGCCCGCGACGCGCGCAAAGGTATTGTAGAGACACGCGTCCCAGACCCGGAACCGTTTATTGCCGTCCGGCATCTTATCGTCGAAGAGCAGGAAGCAGTGGCACGTCGGGCAGACGAGGTTGCACGCCCCGCACTCGACGCATGTCGACGCGAAATCCTGCCACAATGCCGTGAGATTGTAGTTCCGCTTAACGGCGCCTTTTATCTGCGCGGTATTTTGCGTGCCCCTTTTATCTATGAAGTACCGGACTTCTCTCGTAACTTTTTCGCGGTTGGCCTGCCTCATATTAAGGTCCGTCGCGGTATAACCCTTAAAGAACATCTTGAAGCTCTCTATCAGACGCTCGCCCTTGGCGCTCGCAACTTCGACCACGAAATAATCATTTATAGGGGAAAGGTTGATATCGAAATGTTTTTGGGGATACGGGGCTCCTTCCATCGCCACGCAGAAGCATGTCTCTTTAGCATGGGTGCAGTCGTTGCCTATGATTACGGTATTATTCCTATTCCCGGCGTACAAAGGGTCTTCGACGTCGCCTTTTAAGAAGACAAAGTCCTGCAGGGTCAGGCTGGCCAGGTCACAGCCCTTCACCCCCGCAAGTATCAGGGGCCTCGTATCTTTGCGGGAAGCGTCCGATATCTTTTCTCTCGATGGGTTTATGAAACTTTTGATCGGCTGGCTCTGCCTTATGCCGCCCAATTCTATACTCTCTTCTTTTTCGGGATCGAACCGGGCAAAGTGCAGCCTATCCCCTTTTGCGTAGGGGACGAAGACCCTATATTGCGAGGATAACCTTACGAAGAGATCGTAAAGATCTTTTTTGGTGATTTTGTAGATTTTCTTTTCCATACCTTCTCATAGATTGAGGTTTTATTGTAAAACGGCGGGGTGGCTTAAGTCAATCTAATTCTTGTATGCAGAGGCGCTATTTTCGCGGCAGGCGGCCTGACCATATATTGTGAGCGGCATAATACCACTCAAGCTCCGGTATCTTCGGCTTGCTGCCGGGAGATCCGCCTATAATAAGCCTGTCTTTCGGGGTCATCTTCGCCACCCATGGATAATAATATTTATAATTACCGTTATAACGCTGAATATCGCGGAATATCTTCAGATCTTCCGGAGGCATCAGGACAGGCTCGCAACCAAGGATATACCGCCAATCGGCGTCAGGATTCTTAAAGAAGGTCTGATAAAACACCCTCATATCGGCGCTATAAATGATCCCGCCTTTTTCGGGCAGCCACGCAGCCTGCTCCGGACTCTCGCCCGAAAGGTAGTCCTTGGGCATATAAGCCGTCCAGCGGCTTCCTTCATCGGGCACGATCACAAGATAGACCGTAGCCGCTAATATTACCGTGATCATGATCCTCTTCAGAGAAAAAGCATCGACTCTCTTCGCAAAGAACGCGTCAAATTCCCGGGCAAACCAGACCATTATGGCCGGTATCCCCCAATCTAACGAGAATCTCCGCGTAAGACACTCCAGGACGAGGCATCCCACCGCCAAAATAAAGACAGGGTTATCTATAACCTTCCTGTCCCATTCTTTCCTAAGCATTCGCCATCCCAGGACCGCAAGTATCGAGACGATTATATTAAAATTTATCGAACCGGCTACTGCTTCCTGGGGAAGCATATAGTTAAACTCGGACTGTCCGTTATGGGAAAACATGATCAGGCCTTTTACGGGTTCTATTATCGCCCAGACAGGATGGCCCGTAAGGACGGCGCCTAATGATATTCCCGCAACCATAGATATGCTCATTGCCAGCGCGGCGCGCCATTCGCGCGCACATAAGAGCGCCAATAGCGGGAGCGCGAGCAGGTACCATTGAGAGTATATCCATGTAAACAGGGCCGCCAGTATCATAAGTAGAAGCGACGTCTTAAAGACCGACTTCCGCTCCTTGAGTCCCGGCCATACAAAACACCATACGATAAATATCGACATCGCCAGTATGAAAGGCCTGCCCAGCACCAGCCGGAAAAACCATCCTGTGGCCACCATACCGATTATAATAAGCGAGACCAGCCACGCTTCGGGATAACGTAAAAAAAGAAAAGGAATTATCGAAAAAACGATAAACAGCGAGAGCACGGAAAAAAGGACCAGGCTATGGGCGTCCCATCCGGTCACCCTGTGAAGAGAGCTAAGGATAGCGGCCCATCCCGTATGATCGATGGTCTTCAGCCCATCCCGCAGGACCAGTATATCGCTCCATTCTTTTCCGGACACTGCTTTGGCACAGTGGCGCATGGCATCATCCGGAGGTAAAAAACCTTGTCCTATTATTTTAAAAGGGATGATGACGAGGACCCATACAGCCAGAAGGGCCACCGCAAAAGGGACTATCTTAGACTTCATACGCTTTCTCCATTGCTCCCCTTACCCTGCCAAAGAGACGTTCGGTAAGGCGTGAGTCGCGCAGATATCTATGCCACTCTAAAGGCATGCCGATAAAAGAACTGAGTAATTTAAACAGGCTGCCTTTTTTGCCGTGAAAAAGCGACGCCAAAAAAACGTTCATCTCTATCGAAAAACGCGCAGCGCGGACTACGGGATCCTTTACACGGCCCGTGACCTTCCACGCTTTCAAGTGCCGCTCCAAAACCGTTTCAAGTTCTCTGCGGAACTCTTCTATATCGTCACTCCGCGTAACCGTCAGCGAATAAGGATGGACCCGGAACTCCGATAACGGCGCGGGATAATACCCGATCCTGCCCAAAGCCGCCATCTTCAACCACAGGTCCCAGTCGGACGCATACCAAAAACCGCCGTCCAGACCGCCGCAGGAGAGCGCGGTCTCCCGCCTGAAGACGGGCGCCGGGATAGAGATAAAATTCTGGATAAGCAGGCGCTCTATCATAGTATCGGCATCTATCATGACCGGCAGCGCGGGCAGCGGACATCTCAACAGCCCCACCCGCTCACCTTTCATATTAACATACCGGGAGGGGCTTATGAAGATATTTATCTCCGGGAATTGTTCCGTTAGTTTCTTTATGGCACGGAGGCGCCCTTCCATCCACATATCGTCCTGGTGAAGTATGGAAACGAAACTGCCGCCGGCCGCGGATAGCGCCATGTTCGTATTGGCGGCCCAATTGCCGCTTCGCGGCGCCGCCAGGATACGCATCCGAAGTTTGGCTTTATACGAATCCAGTATCGAAAGCGTCGCGTCCGTAGATCCGTCGTCGACGACGATACATTCGATCCCTTCGTCGCCCTGCCTGAGGACGGAATCGAGGGCATCCGCCAGATGCGCCTGGCCGTTATATGTCGGCATTAGAATCGATAACCACGGATCGGTCATGATATCCCTTTAGCTCCGCGCTTCCCGCTCATTAACGCGCGTAAAACCTTTCTTTGTCAAAACGCTTATCGCCGCGTTGAAGGAGACGATGACGATCCTCTTTATCAGTATAGCGGCAAATTGCAGAAAGATCAGTAAGGTCTTCGGATCGAGATACCACCTCTTCGGCAATGAGAACGCGCCGCCCCCTCC
>JAQURV010000079.1 GCA_029004355.1 Candidatus Omnitrophota bacterium | reverse complement strand
TTTATCTTATAAAGCTCGTTCGCGATGCTCGTCTCGCGCGGGTCCGAGCTCCGCGGCAGGACCACCCCGCACTTCTGGGCCAGCATCTCGACCGCTTCCGGGAACTCTAAATTCTCGTGCTTCATCAGGAACGAGAATACATTGCCTCCGGCGCCGCAGCCGAAACAATGGTAGATCTGTTTATCGGGACTGACAATGAACGACGGCGTCTTCTCGTTGTGAAAGGGGCACGGCGCCTTATAGTTCCTGCCGAACTTTTTCAGCGGAAGGTAACGCGAGATCACTTCCACTATATCGGTCTTTTCCTGTATCTGGTCGATCAAACTGTCGGGTATGGCCATTACTATCTCTTCACTCTCACAAACCCCGAACACGGTATAACGTTGAGCTTTCCGGACTTCTCAAGCGAGTCGAGCAAAAGGTTGAGTCCCAGCGTATCGCTTGCGATATGTCCGGCTATAACGATATTTATATGTTCTTCTTTCACGCACTTAAGATGCTCTTCACTCAGGTGCATAGCCACTATCGTGCCGACGCCGGCCTGCGAGAGCCTTGCGTAGACCCTTTTCGGCCCTTCGGTGCCGCCTGTCATGTCGACGAATATCCTGCCGGCTTCCTTGTCGGGGGATCCCACCAATATCCTGGGACCGGCGCCTTTCTTCGATCCATCGGCGTATTCGGGTATGCGTTTTAATAGCGCCGTCACCTGCGCGAGTTTCTTCGGCTTCGTTCGATCGAAGAGCCGCTGCAGATGATCGGCTACATGATTATCGGCCGGAGTATGTATGCACATGAACGGGAGCCCCAGAAGCCGCGCGATATCGACGCTCCTGGAATGATTAGCCGGGGCAAGCGATCTCGAAACCTCTTCTGACCGTTCTTTAAGCAGGCCCTCGCCGATCTTCAGCGGTATGCCGAACTTCTCCAGCACGTTGGCCTGGAGACCCATAACGTCATAGAGCCTGGCCCAAGCCGTGCCTTCGGGGTGATGGGCCATGACAAGGTCGATGGAATAATCGCCCGCTTGATTCAGCCTGTCGGCCAATAGAAGCTCCGGGCCTTCCATGTCGATCCCGACCAGCACGGTCCTTATCTCTTTATCAAGGTCACCGTAGAGTATCCTGGTATCGGCGTAAGGGTTCTTAAGCCTCTCTGTATCGAAGGCCTTCTTATCGGCGCCTTTCAGTTTTCTATATTCTTTGCGCGCGCTATCGAGCGACTCTTTTATCTGGGCCTTCGTCCGGGGATCTCTCTCGATCCCTTTCTTTACGGCCAGATCGTAAATATTTTTTAATCTCATTCTTTACCTCTCGGGTTATTCTATAGAAAAGAGGGATTACTTTAAATTATAAGCCTTCTATTTTTTGAGGCGGGATCCTTCTTCTTTCTTGCCTTCATCCACCACAGATTTTTCGGACATAAGCTGTTGCGTGAACTTCGTAGCGTCGACCGGGGATCCGCCAACGGTGACCGTAGGTAATACCCGGCAAGTCTTCTCGTAAATAGCCGGACCTATCCGCAAAAAGTAAGGCCCCGCAAGCGACCTGTCTCTCACCGACCATTGCAGGTAAGGCAGAGGTATGAGCACGATTATTATCAGAACCGTACTTGTCAGGATAGAACCCCTGACTATACCCGCCAGTAATCCGCCGAATCTTTCTATTAAAGGGTGCCAGCTTACTTTTATGATCTTATCTATAAATATCTTAATTAGCTTAAATAATAGACCAATAGAGATAAAAACAACGACAAAACCTACCAGGTTCAGGAAGACCATGGGCAGGGTAAAACCTATATTATAAAAAAATTCTGCTATTTTAGTGTAGTAGTGGAGGGAAAATATGAGCATGCAGATCGACCCGATAAGCGGAAAAATCTCATGGCTCAAGCCATCCTGTAAAGATACGTAAGTCGTTCGTAATACTAGGATTAGAATTAAAACGTCAACCCAATTTATCTTGGTCAGGATCTCCATAGTCTCCTTATGTTAAAAGGAATATGAAGTATATCATATAAAGCGGCGATTGTCAAGGCAGGGGCTTACCGTCTTTCAAGCGGATGATCTCGTCTGTTTTGCTGGAAAGATGCTCATCGTGGGTAACGATTACAAGCGTAATGGCGGATTTTGCCCTTAAGCCGAATAAAAGTTCATATATAGACTCGCTCATCTTGGAATCGAGGTTACCTGTGGGTTCGTCGCATAACAGTATCTCCGGCTCGTTGACGATGGCCCTGGCTATGGCAACCCGCTGGGACTCCCCTCCCGAAAGCTCGGACGGCTTATGCCTTATCCTCTCTGCCAGGCCGACAAGCTTTAAGGCAT
Source organism: Candidatus Omnitrophota bacterium (assembly GCA_029004355.1). Taxonomy (GTDB): domain Bacteria; phylum Omnitrophota; class Gorgyraeia; order 2-01-FULL-45-10; family 2-01-FULL-45-10; genus FEN-1322. The sequence goes on along the minus strand of JAQURV010000079.1, from coordinate 4,829 downwards.
TCGCGGCCTTATCCCTCATCTCTATCCGTCCCGCCCCATACATCAACCCCGGCATCATAACATTCTCAAGCGCAGTGAATTCCGGCAATAGATGGTAGAATTGGAATACAAAACCGACCTTCCTGTTCCTGAGATAGGCCCTCCCCTTATCCGGCAGCTTGTACATATCGGCGCCGCCCAGGATAACATGTCCCGACGTCGGTTTGTCGAGCCCGCCCAGGATATGCAATAGCGTCGATTTCCCGGCGCCGGAGGGGCCCACTATGGCTACCGAACGGGACCTCTTCAATTGAAGGCTGACGCCGTCAACGGCCCTGACCTCTTTCCCGTCATTGCTATAAATTTTGGATACCCCTTGCGCGGCTATGACAAGATCTTCATTCATATCGGAGAGCCTCCACGGGGTCAAGACGCGAGGCCTTATACGCCGGATATATGGCGGCGGTCAGGCTGATTAGAAGGCTCGCGACGATTATTATGGCTATGTCGACAGGCTCCATCTTTACCGGTAATTTATCGAGATAATATATATCTTTCGGCAGATCTATGAATTTGTAAGTCGCCAGTAACCAGCATGTCCCAAAACCTATCAAAACACCGAGGCCTGTTCCTAATAATCCGATAAAGCCGCCCTGCAGGGCAAATATGGTCATTATGTCTGTGCTCGTCGCGCCTATCGCCTTCAATATGCCCACGTCTTTCGTCTTTTCGAGAACCGTCATTATCAAAGCGCTGGCGATATTAAAACACGCGACCATCACGATCAGCGTCAGTATTATGAACATGACCGTCTTCTCGAGCTTGATCGCTTCTATGAGGTTCCGGTTCAGGTCGACCCATGTGCGCACGGTATACCGCGGCCCCAGCCCTTTGCGGATGGCCTCTTTGACGCCGTCGGCGTTGAACGCATCGTCGACTTTTATCGACAGGCCCGACACCATGCCGCCTACCGCCAACAACTCTTGCGCTCTTGACAGCTCTATATAGGCGAGATTCGAATCGTATTCATACATCCCCGAAGTGAAGATACCCGCGACCTTGAAGTTCTTTCCATCGACGGAAAATATCGAGGACGGCCTGGCCTTTTCGTTTATGAACGCCGGCGACACGAGCGACACTGTCGCGCCGACGTCTACATCCAGCTTATTCGCCAGCTCGCTGCCTAGTATTATACCGTCGTCTTTCAGGTTATCGAACGACCCCTTCTTCAGGTACTTCCCCAGATCATTTACGCGGATCTCGGCCGAGGGGTCTATCCCTTTTACGATGACGCCGGCCACGTTACCGTCCTTACGGACAAGCGCCTGGCCGTTCAGGAAATACGAAAGCGCGACGACGTGTTTGATCTTAGCTATCTCGCCGGCAAAATCCGGGGAGGGCTGGACCCCGTAGTCGGAAGTAACTTCGATATGCGAATAAGTCCCGATTATCTTGGTCTTAAGGTCCTCGTCGAAACCGCTCATGACCGATATGACTATTATGAGCGCGGCCACGCCCACGGCCACCCCGAGGATAGAGATAAGGCTTATCAAGGATATGAACTGCTCTTTGCGTTTTGCGGTAAGGTATCGTAGCGCTACAAATAGCTGCCAGGTCATATAGCTACCTGATTGAATGGGACATATAAAATCCGAAATTCGAAGCACAAAATACGAAACAATTTCGAATAATCAAAATTCAAACATTCAAAACTTTTATTCTCTGGATTTTGAAAATTCGGATTTCGGATTTGTTTCGGATTTCGATATTCGTATTTCGAATTTATCATTGGCCGGCTTGTGGTTTAAGCTGAGGGAATAATATGACGTCCCTGATCGACGCTGAATTTGTAAGTATCATGACGAGTCTGTCGATGCCTATGCCCAGGCCGCCGGCAGGCGGCATGCCGTACTCGAGCGCCGTGACAAAGTCGTCATCGATATTCTTTTTGTCCGCGGATTTTCCGGTCTGCGTGTTCGCAAGCTCGTCTTCGAACCGCTTCCTCTGTTCCGTCGGATCGTTCAACTCCGAATAGGCATTGGCTATCTCCATACCGCCCATATATAATTCAAATCTATCCGTGAGGTCGGGGTTGCCGGGCTTTACCTTCGCCAGCGGACACAGCTCCTTGAACATATCCACGACGAACACGGGATGTCCCGCGGCCTTCGGCTCGACGAGATCGCCGACTATATTTATGATCTGCGTCCTGGTGACATCCTTGCCTTCCATCTCGACACCCTTGGATTTGAGTTTCCTTATCCATTCCGCATGGCTATCGGCGGGTTTGATCCCGTACTGCTCGTCCATAAGTTCGGCGAACGAGACCCTCTCCCACTTCGAGAGGTCTATCGTCTTACCCTGATATTCGATCGTAGTACGACCGAGGACTTTTTCCGCAAGGCCCTTTACGAGATCTTCGGTAAGCTTCATCATCCCTTCGCAATCCGAATAACTTTCATAGACCTCGAGCATCGTAAATTCCGGATTATGCTTAATGGAGATGCCTTCGTTCCTGAAGTTCCTGTTGATCTCATAGACTTTACCCAGGCCCCCCACAAGGAGTCTCTTCAAATAAAGTTCCGGCGCTATCCTTAAGTACAGGTCTATGCCCAGGGCCTCGTGGTGCGTCTTGAAGGGCTTGCCCGCCGCGCCGCCCGGGATCGACTGCATCATGGGCGTCTCAACCTCTATAAAACCTTTCTCGTCTAAAAATCTCCTTATCTCCGTCACTATGCGTGAACGTGTCACGAATACGTTCTTCACGTCATCATTGACTATCAGGTCGACGTAGCGCTGGCGGTACCTCGTCTCGACATCTTTCAGGCCGTGCCATTTTTCCGGCAGGGGCCGCAGAGACTTCGCGAGTATCTTGAATTCTTTTACCACGATGGTGGGTTCGCCCGTGCGGGTCTTAAAGGTGTCGCCCTTGATACCGATGAAATCGCCGATATCAAGGTCGTTTAACAAAGCGAAAAGGTCGGCGCCTATCATATCCGCCTTGAAATACGCCTGTATCCTGGCCGTGGAATCCTTGATGTCGCAAAAAGAGCTCTTGCCGTGGAACCTGACCGCCATGATCCTGCCGGCCAGCGAGACGGTCTTGCCTTCGGCGAAATCATCCTTCAGGGCCTTTACGGTAGAGGTCGTCTCGTACCTGCCGCCATATGCGTATATGCCTTTTTTAGAGATATTCTCAAGCTTGGTCCTGCGCTGTCTGATCAGTTCGTTCTCGTCGAGGGATTGTTCGGGTGCGTGCACTACTTCTTCTCCTTGGTGATCATCGATAAAAAGATGTCCACTATGTTAGGGTCGAATTGCGTCCCGGCGCCTTTTCTTATTATCTTGATCGCCTCTTTCTTCGAGAACGCTTTGCGGTAGGGACGGTTTGATGTAAGCGCCTGATATACATCGGCCACGGCTATTATGCGCGCGCCCACCGGTATCTCTTCGCCTTTCAATCCGCCGGGGTAACCTTTGCCGTCCCACCTTTCGTGATGATAGAGGACGAGAGGTATTATGTCGTGCATAAATTGTATGGGCCTTATGATATCCGCGGCGATCTGCGGATGCTTCTTTATGACCTCGAATTCCTTGGCGGTAAGCTTGGCCTTCTTCAGCAATATCTTATCGCTTATACCTATCTTTCCCAGGTCGTGCAGGACGGATGCCTCCCTTATATTCTCGATATCTTCCTGGGGAAGATGCAGCCTCCTGGCCAGTTCCGTGGAGAAGTGGACGGTATTCTCGACGTGCTCACCCGTATAATGGTCTTTCAATTCTATCGTCTTAGCGAAAGCGAATATAAATTCCACGAGGCTCTGCTTGCCGCTCCTGTTCAATTTATCGATCTTCTCTTTCAGGAACCTGACGTCGGTCGGCTCGATAGTCTCGGGCATGATGCCTTTCTTCTTCGATACTTCGTAAGTGGAAAAGACCCTGTTGCCGCCGGCCTCTTTGACTTTGGCCAATATCTTATCCGCGGAATTTACCAGGTCCATACCCCGCGTTATGCCGGTATCCGGATATACGGAGACGGCAACGCTCAGTTTTAATTTAACGGCGTGGGTCTTATTCCCGAAATTATACAGGCCGACAGCGTCCAGTATCCTCTGCGCCAGCATCTGCGCCCGCGCCTTATCCACGCCCGGCGATATTATGATGAACTCTTCACCGCCGAACCGGATAACGGTATCGTATTTACGCACCATCTTTTTGAGATAGCCGGAGAATTGTTTCAGGACAAGGTCGCCGAAATCATGGCCATAAACATCGTTTATAGACTTGAAGTAATCTATGTCGAGCATTATCACCGAGAGCGAGAGGCCGTATCTTCTGGCGCGATAAAATTCCGACTCGATGACTTCGTTAAGGTACTGATGATTATAGAGGCCGGTTAGGGTATCCTTTAACGCCAGCTTCTTCAATCTGGCGTTGGACTTGATCAGTTCCCTGTTAAGCTTGACGCGTTCCGCTTCGGCCCTGTCCCGCTCCACGAGCGTCTTCGCATTTTCCAGCGCGACCGCGGCGCTTGCGGCAAGGCCTTGCAGCATAAAGACGTCTTCCGCGTCGAAAGGGACCTTTTCGCTCTTATTGTGGATCTCAAAACACCCCAAAAGCTCTCCCCTGCGATTCAGTATGGGTACGTTGACGAGATTATACAGGCTGAACGTTTTCTGGAAGTCGCCGGTCACATGCGCGTCATGCTCGACGTCGTTTGAGATATAAGGCTTCAGGGTATCGATCACCCACCCGGGGAGGGTCAGGCCTCTTTCGAAAGCATAGTTGACCGGCATAGTCTTCCCGCCGCTGGCGTATTCCGTAAATATCATCTTGCCGTCCCGCAATAA
>JAQURV010000078.1 GCA_029004355.1 Candidatus Omnitrophota bacterium | reverse complement strand
AGTAGTCGCCTTCGTGGTTGACGAAGACCTGGGTCTTGTATTCGAGCCGGCGGAAAGCCGTCGAGTAGATGATGCGGTCCTTGTCGCGCTGGTAGCAGGAACGGTACCTGTGTTCCTCTTCTTCGTATACGCGGCCCTTGGTCAGTTTGCTCTTCTGCGCGTAAGGCGCAAGGAGGTCTTCCCGCTTTTCGATGTCCCGCCGCTTGAGCACGGTTATCCCTTCAGCAATTTATGCATCGCTTCCAGCGATTCCGACACTACCTTGGTGCTGCCGATTATCGGCATGAAGTTCACATCCCCCGCCCACCTGGGAACGACGTGGATGTGGAGATGTCCGGCAAATCCGGCTCCGGCTACCCTGCCGATATTGATGCCTATATTATACCCGTGGGGCTTCAGCTTCTTATCGAGATCCGTCTTAGTCCTGATGACCAGCTTCATGAGGTCGGCGAGTTCCGCCGCGCTCAAAAGCTCGAGCAACTTGACGTGCCTGTAGGGCGCGACCATGACGTGGCCGTTATTGTAAGGATAGAGGTTAAGCATCGAGAACGAATACTTCGATCTGCGCAAGATGTGCTTTGTCTTAGATTTACTGTCCTTATTTCCGCAGAAGATGCATTTTTTATTTGTTCGTAAATAGATATATTTGCTTCGCCATGGAGCCCATAGCTTATCCACGCTGACCCCCTTTTAAATCCGAAATTCGAATATCGAAATCCGAAACAAGCTCTAAATATAAATTTTTCAAATTCTAAACTGCGTTCAAGTTTGAAACATTTGAATTTCGGATTTGTTTCGAATTTCGTATTTAGAATTTCGAATTTTCCCTTTCAGCCCTAAGCTTCTCTTTAGCGTCTTCGAAGAAGGGCTGCGCGAACTCCGTCGCCCAGGTCCGCTCCTCGAACGACCTGCCCGATACCATCTTCTGGAACTTCTTGAACTCTTCGTGGTAGCTGCCGTAGATATGGAAGCTGTCGCTTATGTCGACGTATCTTCCGACGGATACCTTCGCGCCGAGCCCTTTGGATATCGCCTCGGCCATGACCCTCTGGAGGTCGGTCAGCGCGAATATGTTCATGAAGCTCGCCTTGAACGCGTCCCGCGAGCGCCAGTGCGTATTCATGTCGAGCGCGTATTCTTTATCGTCCGATCTTACCAGGCGGCACCATATCCTCTGCAGGCACGGCGGGTCGTCTGTGATAGGGTCGGTCTTGGCGTTCCAGGTAATGCCCTGAGCGCGGCGCGAATACGGCGTCTGGGTAAGCTTCCTGATCATGTAATCTATCTGGTCGACCCTTATGCCCTCTATGGGATAGTTCGTAAGGCGCTGGTGATAAGTGTACGTCCACTTCCCCTCCTCGGGCTTTATCCAGTGGTCATGAATACCAAAGACGACTTCCTGGCGGTATACCTCGAGGTCCTCCAGGCCGCCGGGGAACGCCCGGTGTATCCGCGGCTCTTTCATAGGCTCGTCGACGACCATGATCATCGTGCAGTCCTTGCTCATGGGGTCGCCCGGCTTGTCGTATTCCGTCTTTATGTCCAGGCCGTCTTTCCATGTAGACATCACCGCCTTCTCCCACGCCTCCGGCAATGTCACCCCTTCGACTTTTATTACGGGTATATCGTTTTTCATAGCTCTATTATCTTCCCTTCTATCTTTTTATCCGTGACCTCCAGGATACCATACGAGTTGGACGCGGCAAATATCTTATCCGTGGGGCTGCCGGGATTGAAGAAGAGCACTCCGTCCTTGACGACGTTAAGCGCCGCGTGCGAATGGCCGAATATTACCGCGGAGACATCCTTATTGAACTCCGACCTGACCGTATCGAGGAGGTTCGCCGGGGCGCCGTAACCGTGGATGAGGCCCAGCTTGAAGTTACCCACCTCGATGATCTCTTTAGGTTTAAGGATGCGGCGCAGTTCCGCCGAATCCATGTACCCGCAGACCCCCTTAAGTTCCCGCAGGCCCTTCAATTTATCATAAAAATCTTTTTCGACGAAATCGCCGGCGTGGATTATCATGTCGACGCCTTCGATCGCCTTGTAAACGGCCTCGGGCATGTCATGCGAGGTGCGCGGTATGTGCGTATCGGAAATGACCAGTATCTTCATAATGAGACCATCCTCTTCATCCCGTATGAGACCAGGAGCTTATTGATAGTTTCATCGTCCCATATGGATATCTTGAGCTCCTTGGCCAGCAGTTTCGCGTTCTCTTCGATGCCTTTAAGCGTCAGGAGGACCTTGTTCGTGACCTTATACCCGGACGCCTTCGCGTTCTTTATAAAATGTATGATATCGCTTTCGTTGACGGGGCGCTCGTAGACCTGGACGAGCCAGTAATTCCCCCTGAAAGACGCGGCGACCATCGAGGTCGCGTCCGGGAGGACCTTGACGTCGACCTTCGTGAAATGAGGGAGGCGGCTGAGCCTGGAATCTATCGAGACCATCTCGTTCGCAAAGAGGTTGAAGAGCTCCGACACTCTCGTTGCGGCGGTCTTGGCGCATTCAACGGTATACCCGGATATGTATGAGATCATATCTTTATGGAATAGGTCCATCCTGTCGAACGTCCCGTCGACGAGGAGGTCCTTGCGCCTCTGGTATACCGACCGCAGCCAGAAAGCGAGCATCGCGTCCCCTATTTCATAGAAGACGCCGTTCTTTGCGACGAGCCCCAGCTCCATAAGGCGCGCCAGGACCTTGGACGCGTCGCCCTGCTTTACTTTGAGCTCCCGGGCTATGCTCGACTGCGTATTCCGCCCTTCGGCTATCGCCACAAGTATGGCCAGGTGTTCGTCCCGGTTCTTCGTATCGAGGATGCTGAGCACGAAATTCATGAGATACTGGTGGATCACGCCGTTGGCATGATAGACGAGCTCCAAGACAGCCTGGGTGAGGACGTCTTCGTCGACGCATGTCGAGGGGCGCTCCAGGGCGATCTCCCGGGCCCTGAACAATATCCGGCTTAAGTAGAACGGGTTCCCGTCCGTGAACATTATGAGGAATTTCTTTAAGCTCTCGCTCGTCTCAAGGCCGGCGAATTTCCTGTCTATGAACCGCGACGCCGTCTTGATGTCGAAGTTCATGACCTTCACCACCTCGAAGTTGCCGAACAGGAGCGATAACTTTTCCGAGATGATCTTCTTTATGGCTTCGTTGCGTGAGCTTGAGACTATATACATCGTATCCTTCTGCACCATTATAACCTTGCCGAAACCGAGGAAAGGATTTTTGATACCCAGGTGCTCGAGATTATCGAACTCGTCGAGTATGACCACGCACGATAACCCGGCTTCTTCCTTCAGCGTGGATGTCAGGCCGAGAAGACGCATGTAAGCGTCGTCGAGGTCGGAGTCGTCTATCGAGGCGTTTACCTGCTTTGCCATCTGGGCGGTCTTAGGGATCGCTTTCTGAGCAAGCTCCATGAGCCGGTTCATCTCCGGCACGGCGGGTTGTCCCAGCTTCTTCAGGGAATTATATAGCACGGTGGCGATGAATTTGTTCGCGAATGCCTTGAACGGCTCTTTTACCACTTCTACATAGACCGGTATGAAGCCTTCGGAATTTACGATATGCAGGAAATGGAGGATGATCGAAGACTTTCCGGCGAGGCTCTGCCCGGTCAGCGCGACGTTCTGCCTGTAGCCGTCTTTAAGCGCCAGGACGCGCTTATTGAGAAGCTCGAGCACCTCTTCGCGTCCGAAGAACTTTTCCCCTATGACCGGTTCGCTGAACATTCTGCTACGCTCTCCTCTAGTAAATCAACGGTAGAGCTTCGCAGGAATTTTATTCCTACGAAGCCGTACCTAAGTTAGTGCTTCGAACGGCGAAGTAGAATTAGCGCGGCAGGTAATATGCCGGATTCTGCGGTTCGCCGTCCCGCCGTATCTCGAAATGGAGCGCCGGCATCGTTGCGCGCCCCGTCCTGCCGACCTTCGCTATGACAGTATTCTGCGCTACCTGCTCACCCACATTGACAAGTATATCCGAATTATACGAATAGACCGTCTGGTAATTATCGCCGTGGTCTATGATCACGGTCTTCCCGAAACCTTTAAGGAACTGGTCGCAATAGACGACCTTGCCCGAACGCGACGCCCGGACGCCGGCGCCCTCCGCCGCCTTTATATCGATACCTTTATTCACGACCTTGTTCTTCACGGCGCCGTAAGGAGCGATCAATTGGCCCCTTATGGGCCAGGAAAAGAGCTCGCCCGGTACGGCGCGGACCGTCGTCACCGGGGCTACTGCGCCGGAACGGGGTATCAAGAGGACCTGGCCGTTCTCGATGATGCCGTTAGTATACAGTATGGGATTCGCTTTTATAAGGCTCTGCAGAGTCACTCCATACGTCCTCGAAATACCCCACAACGTCTCTCCGCGGCTTACCGTATGGTACAGACCGCCCGGGACCCTCTTCGCGGGTTCCGGGGGCATCTCTTTCTTCGGCACCGTCGCGCAGCCCGAGAGAAAAGTCAGAACCAGTAATGCCAGTAAAAATCTCAGTTTCATCGTCTTCAACCTATCATAACTAATATTCCTACGAAGCTTCATTATAATCTCACCGCCGCAGCGAAGTAGAATGGAGCGAGCGAGGGGAATCGAACCCCCGTAGCCAGCTTGGGAAGCTGGATCTCTGCCATTGAGATACGCTCGCGATTTGCTACCATCTTACTCCAACAAATCGTCCCGAGCTGCCGTTATCATACTCCCGCAGCGAGGGACTACGTCAAAATTTCGTTATTGCGCTGAAATGTTTATACCGCGCCTCGATGTCGCTCTTCGATATCTCCAGCATCCTGTCGATGCTGAAATCCTCGACGGCAAACGACGCAAGTATGCTCCCGTATATTATGCTCTTCCGGATGGTGTGTTCGTCGACCTTGCCCACCTTGCTCAAGTATCCGACCATCCCCCCGGCGAACGTATCGCCAGCGCCCGTAGGATCGTAGACCGTCTCGAGAAGATACGCCGGCGCTATGAAGTGGGTCTTCTTCGAAAAATATATGACCCCGTGCTCGCCCTTCTTTATTATGACGGCCCTCGGCCCGAACGATATTATTATGCGCGCCGCCCTCATCAGGTTCGGCTCGCCGGTAAATTGCCGCGCTTCAGAATCGTTAAGTAGTATTATGTCGACCTTGTCGAGGAGCCTCTCGAACTCCTTCTTCTTGTGCTCGAGCCAGTAGTTCATCGAATCACAGGCGACGAGTTTGGGCCGGTGGACCTGCTTCAGGACGTTATACTGGAGCTCCGGGTCGATGTTCGCCAAAAAGACGAACTTCGAATTCTTCCACTCGCGGGGGACCTCCGGTCGGAAATTCTGGAAGACGTTCAGGTGCGTGGAGACCGTATGCGCGGTATTAAGGTCGTAGTCATACCAGCCCTTCCACCTGAAGGTCTTGCCCTTCGCGACATGCAGCCCCTTAACGCCGATCCCCCTGCTTTTGAACAGGTTGATATATTTTTTAGGGAAATCCTCGCCGACCGTGGCGACGATATTTACCTTGCTGAAAAAAGACGCGGCCGTCGAAAAATATGTGGCCGAGCCGCCCAGGGCTTCGGGCCTGTTGCCGAATGGCGTCTTGATCGAATCTATCGCTACCGAACCTACTACTAATATGCTCATATCCGCTCCGCGCTTATTTTTCTCCGTTATTTAAGGCCTGTTCTATCTTCTCCTCGAGCTCCGCCATCTCGAACGGCTTTACTACATAACCGTCGCTGCCCAGGTTCAGCGCCTTGAGCCTGGCGTCATCGCTCGACCTGGCCGTAAGCATGATGACCGGGATGGACTTTGTCTTTTCGCTCCCTTTAAGCTCTTCCAGGACCTTAAAGCCGTCCATCTTCGGCATAAGTATATCCAGGAGGATCAGGTCCGGCCTGTATTCCCCGGCAAGACGCAGCCCTTCGATACCATCCGGGGCGCTTGCCACTTCATAATCGCCTCTTATCTCAAGGTTCGTCTTTACAAAAAAACGAAAGCCTTCTTCATCGTCGACGATCAGTATCTTCTTCATGGCTTCTCCTGTTTCCCGCCGCACCGGGCAATGACGTTCTTTACGTCTTCTATCCTGAAGGGTTTGGTCAGATACTCATCGACGCCCACACACTTAGCGAGTTTTTCGTTCATCATGTCATATCCGGTGATCATTATCACTTTCGTCCGTATATTATTCTCTTTTATGTACTTTGCCAGCTCCAACCCGGTCAATTCGGGCATATTAAAGTCCAGGAATGCCAGGTCGTAATGATTCGTTTGTATAAGCCTCAACGCTGCCTTGCCGTCATAAGCGACGTCCGCGGCATGGCCGTTCAGGGCCAGGTTCATCCTCAGGAGCTCGACAAAATTCTTTTCATTATCCGCTATAAGTATTTTCATAGTTCCTCGTTATCGGCGATCTTTAAGACAACGGTCATCTTCGTCCCTTTACCCGCCCGGCTTTCCGCGTATAGCAGGCCCTTATGCATAAAGAGTATGTTGCGGCTTACAGGCAATCCCAACCCTGTCCCGCCGCCCGGTCCTTTAGTGGTAAAGAACGGGTCGAAGATCTTTTTCATACTCACTTCGGATATTCCCGAGCCCGAGTCTTCGAATTCGACTATTGCGGCCTGTTCCCCGATCTTGAAACTATCCCCGTTCCTCCTGCCCACACCATTCCCTACCTGTGCCAGCGGCTTACAATAACTGCGGATAACGATATTGCCGCCTCCGGGCATGGCCTGGATCGCATTCAATAATATATTTACAAACACCTGCTCTATCCTGGCTTTATCTGCCAGGACCTTCGGCATCCCTGACGCCAACTCTTCTATTATTTTTATGTGCTCGAACTTATACTGGTTTTTTACCAGGGCTAAGGAACTAGTGACGATAGAGTTTATATCTTCCGGCTGCAGGTTTAACGCCGTAGCTTTGGAGAAATTGAGAAGACTGCTCACTATATTATCCGCCCTCCTTACGCTCTCTTTGAGCATAGCGAAAGTTTGAAGGACATCCTCGTCTTTAACGGATATTCACTCCGACAGATAATCGATACCTTGAAGTATTATCCCTAAGGGATTCCTCACTTCATGGGCAACGCCGCTGGCCAGCTGGCCTATGGCGTTCACTTTTTCCGCCTGGATAAGCTGGTCCTGCGTTTC
>JAQURV010000077.1 GCA_029004355.1 Candidatus Omnitrophota bacterium | reverse complement strand
ACGTATTCATAGAAAAACCTCTTGCCATGAGCGTTAAAGAGGGCCTCCGCATACGCAAGGCGGCTTTAAGAAGTAAGAAGATATGCATGGTCGGCCACATCCTGCTTTATCATCCCGCCGTCGAGATGCTGAAGAAATACATGAACGACGGGTTCCTGGGCGATATATGTTATCTGTATTCGGCGAGGGTCAATCTCGGCCAGGTACGTAAAGAGGAGAATGCGCTCTGGAGCCTGACCTCTCACGATATCTCGGTACTCCTTTACATCCTAGGCAAATTCCCGTCCAGCGTTTCGGCGACCGGCGAATCGTATCTCAGGAAGAACATACATGACGTCGTCTTCGTGAACCTTTATTTCAAAAACAATCTGATGGCGCATATCCACGCAAGCTGGCTCGATCCGCATAAGATAAGGCAGTTTACCGTCGTAGGCAGCAAGAAGATGGCCGTCTTTAACGATATGGACGCGGCCGAAAAGTTAAAGATCTACGATAAAGGCGTCGACAAGGTGGTAGACAAAAACTCTTACGAGACCTTTCTTACCCTGCGCAGCGGCGGTATATTCGCGCCAAAGATAACGATGGAAGAGCCTCTGAAGCGCGAATGCATGGTCTTTTTGGATTGCATAAAGAATAACCGGATGCCTCTGACGGATGTCGATAACGGTATTGACGTGGTGAGGATACTGGAGGCGGCCCAGAGATCCCTAGACAGGGGCGGCGCAAACATAAAGTTGTCCAGAGGATAGACAGGTATGAAGAAGAAATATTTTGCCCACAAGACAGCCATAATAGATAAGGGCGCCCGGATAGGCGCTGGAACAAAGATATGGCATTTCAGCCATATCGCCGCAGATGCCAGGATCGGGAAGAATTGCAAGATAGGGCAGAATGTATATATCGCTCCCCGCGTGATCGTCGGCGATAATGTAAAGATACAGAATAACGTATCGCTTTACGAAGGGGTCGTCCTGGAAGACAACGTCTTTTGCGGGCCGTCATGCGTATTTACGAATATAATCAATCCGCGCTGTCTCTATCCGAGGAATGACAGGAATTTTTACAAGATAACTACCGTCAGGAACGGGGCGTCGATAGGCGCTAACGCCACCGTTGTATGCGGTACCAGTATCGGCGAACATGCTTTTGTCGGAGCCGGAGCTGTTTTAACGAAAGATGTCCCCGGCCACGGCCTTGTATACGGCGCCCCGGCCAGGCTTAAAGGGTGGATGTGCGTCTGCGGGGAGAAACTGGTATTTAAAAACGGCAAGGCGTCGTGCCTTGTTTGTAACAGGAAGTTTAAACTCAAAGGGGAAGAAGTAGAAGAGATATGAAGACAGAAAAAGAGCAGCAGGTAAAGCACATACCGCTTTTAGACCTCAAGGAGCAGTATCGGTCCGTGAGATCCGAAATAGACGAGGCTGTCAAAAGAGTGATCGATGAGCAGAATTTTATCATGGGCGAAGATGTCAAGTTGCTGGAAAAAGAGGTCGCTGCCTATTGCGGCGCCAGGTTCGGGGTAGGCCTGTCGTCAGGCACGGACGCCCTTATATTGGCCCTAAAGGCCATAGGCATAAAAGAAGGCGATGAAGTCATCACTACGCCGTTCACGTTCATCGCTACCGCCGGCGCTATTACCAACGCCGGCGCGAAGCCGGTTTTTTGCGATATAGAACTCAAGACATACAATATAAGCCCCGAAGAGATAAAGAAGAAGATAACGAAGAGAACCAAAGCCATAATCCCCGTCCATCTCTATGGACAATGCGCCGATATGGACGAGATATTAAAGATAGCGAAAGAAAATGATCTGAAAGTGATAGAAGACGCCGCTCAGGCGATAGGCGCTTCCTATAAAGGCTGCAAGGCCGGATCGATGGGCGATATAGGATGCATCAGTTTCTTCCCGAGCAAAAACCTCGGGGCCTTCGGCGACGGCGGAATGGTCGTTACGAATAATAAGGAGCTTGCCGACCTGATCAGCATATTAAGGGTGCATGGCAGCAGCTCCAGATATGTCCATTCGGTCATAGGGACTAATTCGCGCCTGGATAATCTTCAGGCCGCGATCCTCAGGGTTAAATTGAAATATCTTGATTCCTGGGCGAAGAAGAGGCAGCAGAACGCCGATATATACAATGACCTGTTTAAAGGGACCGATATTGTAACACCTTATACGCCGCCGCATAATATCCATGTATATCACCAGTATGTGATAAAGGTCGATAAACCGCACAGGGACGCCTTGATAGAACGCCTGGTCAAGAGCGGCATAGAGTCCAGGGTCTATTATCCTATCCCACTCCATCTCCAGAAATGTTACCAATTCTTGGGCTACAAGACGGGGGATCTTCCTAATTCGGAAGCCGCTTCAGGATCTGTCATGGCTTTGCCGGTCTATCCGGAACTGAGCAGGGAAGATATCCTCCGAGTTGTTAAGGTCATAAGCAGTTTTAGATAAACTTCTCATGAGAATAAGCAAAAGGTTCGTACCTATCCTGATAGGCCTGGGTCTGATCTTTGCCTTTGGCATAGTGATGAACACGGAAGTGTCTATACGCCAAGGGGTGAACGGCCGCGTGCATGAGATCAGGATGCCTTTGTATATAAAGGCCATGGAGTTCCTGTCGCGGCATTATGAATATCAAAGGATAGCGAAAGAGATAACCAAAGGTTGCGATACCGAAGAGAAGAAGGTATTAGCCATACTCAGATGGACGCATGAAAATATAAAGCTCACCCCTCCGGGCATGCCCGTAGTCGATGACCATATACTTAATATTATTATACGGGGGTATGGCGAGATCGACCAGTCCCAGGATGTATTTACCACCTTATGTTCCTATTCCGGCATTCCGGCTTTTTGGTCGCAGGTTTATACGAAGGACCACAGGACGTGGTATCCGTTTTCATTCGTCAAGCTAGGCGGAAAATGGCGCGTCTTCGATTCTTATTATGGTACATATTTCAGGATGAAGAACGGTGAGATCGCAAGCGTCGAGGATATAATCGCGGATAAGTCCATAATAGAAGAGAGCGTAAGCTCCGACAGGTGGCATAACGGCGTCCCATATAAAGAATTTTGCTATAATTTGAAGCCAGTAAGCGGCCTCAAAACGCTAAGGTCCGAGAAACAGATGGCTCTGAAACGGGTTTTTTATGAAGTGAAAAAGACGCTCGGCATAGAGAAGGAAGAGCTTGACAGTAAATAGGATGGGTAGTATTATTGTTTAGAACGTTTTAAACAAAATGAAACAAAATACGTTATGAATGTTAAGAACGCAGTAATAGGCACCGGCATACTTGCCATGGTGACAGCCGTTTCTTTTATCGCTGTTTTTTTCTTTACGCTGAATACGACAATTTCGGATTTTTCGGGGGGAGATATCCCGAACATCAACCAGTTCTATTATAATTTTTTTCATGGACGCCCGTTCCAGCTTTCCATTTATACCGAGGAGTCCACGCAGTTCCATAATCCTTATGCGTACCTTAATGTGCTGGTGCTGCATGGCTATATCCTGAGTATCATAATAGTAGGGCTATTCTACGCCATATGGCCGGGCATAAACACGATGTACGCTGTTTTTATAGCGCTGAACCTTTTCGGTTTTGCTTTTTTTACGTTTAAGATCATCCAACGGCTGTCTCCGTCGAATGTTTACCTGAAGTCGTTGTTGGCGTTTTCTGTGTTTTTATTAAGCGGGTATTTAAGAGTTGCCATAAGCGGCATCCCCATAATATTGTGCGGCCCTTTTATCCTGGCCGCGTACTATTTTTTGATAAGCGGGAAGAGGGCGGCATTTTTTCTTACTATAGTCTCCCTATGCCTGATCCAGGAGGATCTGGCGGTATTCGGGATGACCTTTTTGGCCGTGTTATTGATCTTTGAAAAAAAATACAAGCGGACAATAATCTTAAGCCTCGCCTTTTGTTCAGGCTATTTTATTCTATGGAACTTCGTAATGCAGCCCCTCCTAAGGCAGGACTTGACGCTTATTGATAATAGGCTGTCTTCCATGCTTCTCACGCGTATCTACGATATAGCGAATAA
Source organism: Candidatus Omnitrophota bacterium (assembly GCA_029004355.1). GTDB lineage: Bacteria > Omnitrophota > Gorgyraeia > 2-01-FULL-45-10 > 2-01-FULL-45-10 > FEN-1322. The sequence continues at coordinate 3,116 of JAQURV010000077.1, read as the reverse complement.
GATAGCTTCGTTTAGATTCTATCCGGGGAGATGGCTGGTAGTATACTCAGGTTTTTATTTACCTGTCCTGGCGGCAGTCGTTATTTACCGGTTCTTTGGAGCCTTGCGCCGGCTGCCATGGCTCAAGATACTTGCTTTTGTTTTTCTGGCGCCGGCGGCTCATCTGGCTTATGGCACTTTTTGTTTATGCGGACCCTATCTATCGCCGGCCCTGACAATGACCTATTTAGCCTTTCTTATATTCTTAGGCGAAGTCAGTTTTGACTGGAAAAAGAAACTGGCGCCGCTCTCGCTTGCCGTCCTGTCCGCCGTCATCCTTATTTTTATGACCGTTGACGCGATAGCAATGACGCCGGTCCTGCCATTCTCGCCGCGTCTTTGCATATGGAAGACCATAAAACGGCTGACAGGCGTTGAGTTGCCCCAGGGCGATGATCTGAAGAAGAAGATCGCTGTAGGCGAAGGGTTACAAAAACAGGTTGTCAGCAATAGGGAGACGATAAAGATAGTAAACGCTATTCCCAAAGATAAGAGCGTTGTCTTCTGGGGTAACTATATAATGTGCGGATTTCTAACGGACCGGAACGACTTCTGGATATTTCCTATGTACTATGACCTGGCGGATTTTCTGGTAATACAGAAAGGCGCGCCGTATAGTAAGTTCAGCGCAGAGGATATAAGCGACATAGATTATAACAAGCCGGGTTTTTGGGGGGAGCTTTACGTCCCTGTGACCAAGGCTGTTTCCGCTCGACTGGCCGGCAGGATAAGCGAAGAACTTGTTAACAAGAGACATACGCATCGGATCGCGCGTGACGACAAGTACGTTTTGATCCTGGAAAGACTGGAGAAACATGAATTTTATATGCCGAAATCCACGATGGGATTGGGATGGGTCGTGAAGCATGGCTAATCTGGCCCCTATAAAGCTTAGGCCCGACCAGAATTATGTCGCATATTTTCTTACGCTGGGATGTAACCTTCGCTGCCCGTATTGTATAAATCTTCACAGCGGAAAGGTAACGGGCGCCGCCGGGGGAAGACAGATGCTGCCGGAAGACTGGGTAGCCGCCGCGAACAGGCTCATATTGAGGGACGATCTGCCGCTTACCCTCCAGGGAGGGGAGCCTACGCTATATAAGGGATTTTACAGGATCGTCAATGAGGTCAAGGGATCGATCAAGATGGACCTCCTGACGAACATGTCCTTCGACGTCGAGGAGTTCATCAAAAACGTCCCCGTCGGGCGCTTTACCAGGGAAGCGCCATATGCGGCGATCAGGGCGTCGTACCATCCGGGACAAAACGACATAGAAGAGCTGATCGAAAAGACGAAGAGGCTTCAGGACGCGGGTTTCAGGATAGGCCTGTACAGCGTTCTTCATCCAAGTCCGGAAAAGAAAGAGCATATACTGAAGACGCAGAAGCGGTGTCGATCTCTGGGCATAGATTTCAGGACAAAGGAATTTTTGGGGAAATGGAACGGCTCGCTCTATGGCACGTATAAATATGACGGGTCGGTCGGGGGTAAGACAATAGGAAGCTGTGAGTGCAAGACGTCGGAGATCATCGTCGGGCCGGGCGGAGATATATATAAATGCCATTCCGATCTCTACGGCGGCAGGGATCCCGTAGCCCATATACTCGATGAAGATCTGGCGGAAGCCGGCATAGGATCTTTTAAGGAGTGTCTTTATTACGGAAGGTGTAATCCGTGCGATGTGAAGGTCAAGACGGACCGGTTCCAGATATTCGGCCACACGAGTGTCGAAATAAAGAACATAAAGGGCGCTAAGGTTGGATAAATATCTCATAGACGGACACAAATTATTCTGGCATCTCGACAGGGTGACCGAATGGCAGAGAGGGAATGCCGTCAGCCCCATCTATGTAGAGATCAGCCCCGTATCCCTGTGCAACCATAAATGCATATTTTGTGCCATAGATTTTGTGCGCGATAAGGACTTTAAGCTCGATACCGATATCTTTTGCGACAGGCTGAAGGAGATGGGTTCGCTCGGCGTAAGGAGCGTGATGTTTGCCGGCGAAGGAGAGCCCCTGCTTCACGGAGGGCTCAGCAGGTTCATAAGGACCGCGAAGAGTTCAGGCATGGACGTATCGCTTACTACGAACGGCAGCCTCGGTAATTATAAGATATGGAAGGAACTATTGCCGTCCCTTACATGGATAAGGTTCAGCGTCGATGCCGGCAACGCCGAAAGCTATTCCAGGGTACACAAAGTGGGCGCGGGCGTATTCGATAAGGTTGTCGCGAGCATAAAAGATGCGGTAAAGGTTAAGCGCGACCTTGGCCTTGGCGTAACGATAGGGGTCCAGTTCCTGATGATAGAAGAGAATCTGAAGAGCCTTGAAGAGGCCCTGAAGTTATTTTCCGGGATAGGGGTGGACTATTTCAGCCTGAAGCCGTATTCTCTCCATCCCCAGATGGTCAATAAACGCGACACCTTTTATACGGGACGGATAGCGGGCCGGATCGGGAGAGCGGTGGAGAAGTTCAGGAAGAGCTCGAAGATGAATATAGTCTTCAGGGACACGGCAATGGAGAAGTACGCCAGGAAAGAGAAACAGTTCAAGCACTGCCGCGCCCTGCCATTTTGGGGATACGTATCGTCAAAAGGCGATTTCTATACCTGCAGTGTCTTTATAGGCGATAAGCGGTTCAAGGCCGGCAATGTCCATAAAGAAGGCATGAGAAAGATATTTTTTGGTAAACCCCGCGCCGATTCCATAGCATATGCGGTGAAAAGGCTGCCGGTAAATAAAGAGTGCAGGGTGAACTGCAGGATGGCAAGGGTGAATGAATTTTTGGAGTTCCTGGAGAACAGGCCGGAGCATATAAATTTCGTATAGGAGGCATCTATGCCCACGAAGATACTGATCATGAAGTTAGGCTACTCGGAAACGCTAGATTCGGAGATCGCGAGGATACCGAGTCTCGGGGACGTCTTGAGGACGACGCCGATATTGTGGGCGCTCAAAGAGAAGTATAAAGATTCCCATATAAGCTGGCTCGTCGACAGACAGGCGGAACCGCTTTTGCGCGGCAATCCGCTCATCGATCGCATACTCGTCTGGGATGAGTTTGTGCCGTTCCA
>JAQURV010000076.1 GCA_029004355.1 Candidatus Omnitrophota bacterium | reverse complement strand
AAGCTGTTTTGGAGAGTGCCGGCAGGGAGCGTCTCAACGGGTATCTGTGTATCGGCGACATAGTCGGTTACGGCGCTAATCCTAAAGAATGTGTGGATACGATAAAAAAGCTTAAACCCGGGACATTGGTAGCCGGGAACCACGACTGGGGCGTATTAGGGCTTTTAGACCTGGACTATTTCAATAAAGAAGCGCGGGACGCTATCGTCTGGACGAGCGGCGTGCTCGGAAAACCGGAGACCGATTACTTAAAAAGCCTTGAGCTGATCCGGTCCCGGGATAATATCGTCCTGGTACACGGTTCCCTCGATGAGCCGGAAGAGTTCCATTATATCTTCGAAGCTGAAGATGCCGACAAGACCTTCCGCCTTTCCAGGATGGCGCTGTGCTTTGTCGGGCATTCGCATGTCCCGGGCATCTTCTGCCACGACGGCAAGACGTCCGGTAAAGTCGAAGGGACCACAGTCAGGATAGAGAGCGGCAAGAAGTACATTGTGAATGTAGGCAGCGTCGGCCAGCCTCGGGACTGTGATGCGCGGGCGTCTTATGCGATATATGATGAAGACGCCGGCACCGTGGAGATCAAAAGGGTCTCTTACGATATCGCAGAAGCACAGAGAAAAATTTTGAAAGCAGGCCTTCCGGCATGGCTCGCCTCAAGGCTTGCCGAAGGACGTTAAAAGATGCCGACTAAAGACTTGAAGAAAGAGATCGAAAAGCTTAAGGAAGAGATAACGCGGCATGACTATCTCTATTATGTCCAGGATAAGCCGGAGATAACAGACCAGGAATACGACAGGCTCTATCGGAGGCTTAAAGACCTTGAAGAAGCAAGCCCTGAGCTTATAACGCCCGACTCGCCGACCCGGCGCGTTGGCGGCCAGCCCGCAAAAGGTTTTCTTACGGTAAGGCACATAGTGCCGATGATGAGCCTCGACAATACATATTCCGCGTACGAAATACGCCAATTCGATGAGCGCGTAAGGAAGAACCTGAAAGGCGAAGAGGTCGAATATCTGGTCGAGTTGAAGTTCGACGGCGTAAGCGCATCGCTTCTCTACAGGGACGGAATATGGGTCCGGGGCTCTACCCGGGGAGACGGTGTGAACGGCGACGACGTTTCGAATAACCTAAAGACGATCCGTTCCATCCCGCTTTCCTTCAGAAAAGATGTTGCTAAGGCCCCCAAAGCGATCGAAGTGCGCGGTGAAGTATACATGACGAAGAAGGCCCTTGAGAAACTGAACAGGGAGAAGGACCGCCTGGGCGAGGAGCCTTTCGCCAACCCGAGGAACGCGGCTGCGGGCTCGTTAAAGCTGCTCGACCCGAAGATAGTGGCGGCCCGGGGGCTGGATATATTCATCTGGGGCATAGGCCATTATGAGGGGGTAGATTTCAAAACGCATACAGAAGTCCTCGCATACCTTAAAGATGCGGGCTTCAGGGTCAACCCGCACCACAAGCTGTGCGGGACCATAGAAGAGGCTATCGATTTTTGCAATTCATTCGAGGGTAAAAGAGACGATCTGGAATTCGAGATCGACGGGATGGTGCTTAAGGTAAACGACCTTGGCCAGCAAAAGCGCCTGGGCGCGACTGCGAAGAGCCCGCGCTGGTCGATCGCTTATAAATTTCCGGCGGAGAAAGCCCTGACAGAAGTGAAGGATATAATAGTCGGCGTCGGGAGGACCGGGGCGATCACGCCGGTAGCGATATTGGAGCCGGTGCACCTCTCCGGCACTACGGTGTCGAGGGCCAGCCTGCATAATTTTGACGAAATAGCGCGGCTGGATGTCAAGATAGGGGACAAGGTCTACGTGGAGAAGTCCGGAGAGATCATCCCTAAAGTGATCGGCGTCGCGAAAGAGAAGAGGGCGGGAAATGAGAAGCCGTTTATCATCCCCGCGAAGTGCCCGTCCTGCGGTTCGAAGCTCGTTCGGTTGCATGAAGAGGTCGCGCTGCGGTGCGAGAATGTCGGCTGTCCTGCCCAGATAAAAGAAGCGGTGCTCCATTTCGCCTCCAGAGATGCGATGGATATCGAGGGTATGGGTGAGGCCACGGTCGATCAGCTTGTCAAAGGCGAGCATATCAAAGATTACGGGGATATATATTATCTTAAATTCGAAGATGTCGTGAAGCTCGAGAGGATGGCGGAGAAGAGCGCCGCAAATCTCATAAGCGCCATAAAGAAGAGTAAATCGCAGGAACTGAACCGCCTTATCTACGGCCTCGGCATACGCCATGCCGGCGAGCATGCTGCCTGGGTTCTCGCAAACCATTTTGGTTCCATAGAGAAGCTTGAGCATGCTTCGAAAGAAGAACTGGCGGATATCCCCGAAATGGGGCCGGTCATGGCGGAATCCGTTTACAATTTTTTCCAGAATAGAGAGAACGCTAAAATTTTGAAGAAATTAAAGGATGCAGGTCTCAAGCTGACGCAGGTGCTCAGGAAGGCAAGCGCCGGCCCGCTTTTCGGGAAGACCGTTGTCATAACCGGGAGCCTGAAATATTTTTCGAGATCCGCCGCCGAAGAAGCCGTACGGGCGGCGGGAGGCGATCCTTCCTCGAGCGTCAGTAAGAATACGGACTTTGTTATCGCGGGCGAGGACCCGGGCTCAAAATTCGACAAGGCCAGATCGCTCGGCGTTAAAATAATAGGCGAAGAGGAATTTAAGAGACTTCTTAAAATAAGGAGTGACTAATGCGATTCACAAGAAAGTGGATTATTGTCCTGGCGGCGGTCTTCTTCGTCACGGCTCTCTCCGGCTGCGATGCCGTGCAGCGGAAATTTACGCGTAAAAAGAAGGCGCCCGCGATGCCGCGCTTCTATCAGCTCAAAAAATATCCGAAGAAACCGGCGGCCGAACTTTATCAGAAGCATTACTCTTACTGGCGGACATGGCAGGCGGAACTTATCAAGACATTGGGGCAGAATAGCAAGAAAGACAAGCGATGCGCCGCGGAGGCCGTCGGGCAGCTTAAGGATATGCAGAATCTTCTCATCCCGTCGAAAGCTAAAGAGATGGAGCCTCATATAGAAAAGATGAATGCGGCGAAAGAGGTCGTGTTAAGGGGCGACCTTACTTTTTCCAATAAGGACGACCTGAAGAGGACGTTCGAAAGGGAAGACCGCGCCATAAACCGTGATTTTTCTTATACGAAAGTCAGGAATTCCTTAAGGAAGACTACGGACGATGAAGAGGCTCCCAAGCTGACCATGGCGGAAGGTCAGGAAGGAAAGGCGGCGCCTGTTGAACCGGAAAAATGAACCTGGTTTTTCTTTGGAGAGGTTTATCGTCGGGCCGCTTGCCGTAAATGCCTATGTGCTGGCCGATGCCGCTTCCAAAGAAGCCTGTCTGATAGACCCCGGCGCCGATCACAGGAAGATAAAGGCCTTTATAACCAAAAACGGTTTCGATCTGAAGTTTATCATAAACACGCACGGCCACGGCGATCACATCGGCTCAAACGAACATTTTCACGTCCCGATCTATATCCACTCACTCGATGAAGATTTTCTGGCCGACGCCGACAAGAACTTGTCCCGCGCCTTCTTCTTCAGCATAAAATCCCCGCCGGCTTCGAGGCTCCTTAAAGACGGTGATTCGATCGAGCTGGGGAATATCAGGCTGGATGTCCTTCATACGCCCGGCCATACGCCCGGCTCTATCTCGTTAAAATTCAATGGGATCGTTTTTACCGGCGATACGCTCTTTAATATGAGCGTGGGCAGGACGGATCTCGATTATGGCGATGAGGCCGCATTGTTCGATTCGATAAAGAATAAACTTCTAGTACTTCCCGACGATACCGTCGTATATCCCGGCCACGGCGATCCGTCGACGATAGGCGAGGAGAAGAGAAATAACCCATTCTTGAACTGATATGGAACACCTAGTAGACGAATTCCTGAATTATCTTACGGTCGAGCGGGGCTTAAGCAAGAATACCATTGCGGCCTACGGTACGGACCTTGTCCATTTCATAAGCCGGATGAGTGCCGTTGGGATAAAAGATGCGGGGAGGATCAAGAGGCAGGACGTTATGAATTATCTCCTCTACCTTAAAGACAAAGGGATAGGGAGCAATTCGATATCGCGGGCGCTGGTGGCTATAAAGATGTTCTACAAGTTTTTAGTGCAGGAACACCTCGCGAAAGAGGACGTCTCGGGCGTGATCGAGTCCCCGAGGCTCATAAGAGGCCTGCCGGATGTCCTGAATATCGATGAAGTCGATAAACTGCTCGGCATGCCGGACTTAAGGGACAATATAGGAATACGGGACAGGGCAGCGCTCGAACTTATGTATGCGTCGGGGATGAGAGTTTCGGAGATAGTCGATATCCCCAAGGGAGACGTCAACCTCGACGTGGGTTTTATAAAGTGTAAAGGCAAGGGCGATAAAGAACGGATAGTGCCCATCGGCAAGAAGGCTAAAGAGGCGATAACCCGGTACCTGGAGAAGGTGCGGCCCGAGATGCTTAAGGGCAAAGAGGATCCGCATCTCTTTATTTCGCGGCTTGGCAAGAAGATCTCGCGCCAGACTTTCTGGAAGATGATAAAGCGCTATGCAAAGCTGGCGCGGATAAAGAAGGAGATAACTCCGCATACGCTGCGCCACAGCTTCGCGACGCACCTCCTGGAGAAGGGCGCGGACTTGAGGGTCGTGCAGGAGATGCTGGGCCACGCGGATATCGCGACGACGCAGCTCTATACGCACATCGATAAGACGCGGTTAAAGTCGATACACAAACAATTTCATCCGCGCGCGTAAATTTTTCATCTCGTGACGGCGGTAACTTTTGTACGCCGCCTTCAGCGGACGCAAATCGCATTGGGCATGCGATTTGCTCGGTAAAATTTCGATGGCCGCTCAACCTGGCAGATCTTAAAGCCCTTGACCAGTTTTCGCGTCCTTACTAAACCGCCATAAGGTATCGAAATTTTAAACGCCGCTTCAGACGGCGCACAAAAAGTTTCCGCCATCTGAGGGAACGAAAAATTTCGCCGATTGTTTACATCAAGGCGGAGTAAAAATACAATGATGACTGATAACCAAAAACGAGAATTAACGGAAGAATACATTCTAGCCGTCTCTGATGTAAGGAATTTAATTTCAGAAACAGCAACGTTTTGTCAGTCATTAAAACACGCTAAAGCTATCGATCATTGTAGGCATGGACTAGCGAGAAGAATGTTTTTATTAACAAGATGCTTAGAGCAATTCCTTAATATTTCTCCTCCGCAAAGAACTGAGCATTTGAAAATGGTAGAGAAGTATGATTTAGATATATTTTTACATGCTTTTCTTATGAATATAAGTGGTGGAATTAATAATTTGGCTTGGATTTTGTTTTATGAGAAGGGCGTGTGTGAAAAAGAGGATGAAAAGAGGTTTAAAAAAAATATAAATTTGTTTAATAAAGAATTTCAACGATATTTGAACGAAACAATTATAAAAAAATGCGATGACTATAAAGATTGGCACAAGAATTTGACAAATTTTCGAGATCCGATAGCTCATCGTATTCCGCCTTATATTATCCCTTCCATAATGAATGATGCTGAAACAGAAAAACATCGAAAGTTATGGGATGACTTTTTAAAGACTAAAGACTTAGACAAGAGAAACAGTATTTTGAACGATATGGATAAAATAGGTGTTTATGAACCGATATATACACATTCTTATGTGGAAAAAAGTGACATAATATTTTTCCATCCGCGAAATATTTCAGATATCAAAATCTTTAAAGATATCAGTGAAACAGTAATAAATAATTTTTAAATACCGCCTTGGATTTTAGCGGGAATTAGTACTAGTTTGATGAGGAAAATTTTTCGAGTCTAGTAGTAAGAATGTGATGCGGCGAGCGTAGTTGGAAACCGAGGCGGTTGTGCCGAGCAGGGCCTTAAAAGTTCGAGGCAGCGTACGAGAACTTTTACGGAGCGAATTTTTTGCATGGTCAAAAAATTCGCGTCCCGCGAGGTACAACGCCGATGGTTTCCACGAACCACTAAGGCACAGCACATTCTTATGGGTAGCGAAAAATTTTCTGAAGAGGACCTATGGATCTAATTACAACTCACATTAACGCAGACTTTGACGCGCTGGGGTCGCTCGTAGCGGCGAAGAAGCTCTACCCGAAGTCGCGGCTCCTCTTGCCCGGTTCGCAGGAAGAGGCGGTGCGCGACTTCCTCTCGCTTGCCAGGGAACTCGTTGCCGTCGAAGGCGAACGGGAATGCCGGCTCGACGACATAGACCGGCTCATCCTGGTCGATACGCGCCACAAGTCGCGCATAGGCACCGCCGAGGAGCTTGTCGACGAGGGCATTGAGGTCCATGTTTACGATCACCACCCCAGGATGAAGGGTGATATCGTGGCCGACAAGGATGTATATGGAGAGGTGGGCGCGACGGTTACCATTCTTGCGGATATGATAAGGAAACGGAAGATAAAGCTGTCATGCCTCGAGGCGACCGTAATGCTCATCGGGATCTACGAAGAGACCGGGTCGCTTACCTATAGGGCGACGACAAAACTCGACATCGACATGGTAAGCTTCCTGCTTTCGCAGGGCGCAAATCTTTCGGTCGTTTCGAGCTACCTGAACAGGGAAGTGAGCCAGGAAGCTCTCCCGCTCCTGACGGAGCTTATAAACTCGACCGAACGCGTCCAGATAAAAGGCGTCAGCGTCTCGATCATCGAAATGGACAGTGAAAGTTATGTCAGTGACCTGGGCGAGCTTCTGCATAAACTGATGGAGATCGAGAATATCAATGTCCTCTTTGTCTTAATAACTTCGCCGCGTGGCAGGATCGATATAATAGGACGAAGCAATATCCCGGCCGTCGACGTAAACAAGGTGTTGTCCCGCTTCGGCGGCGGGGGGCATCCCGGCGCCGCCAGCGCTAAAGTGCGGGACGGCAGGATATCATCGGTCAGACACAAGCTAATGAATATACTGAAAGCGAACATCAAGGTCGCCTGGTATGCGGAAGATATAATGTCGAAAGATGTCCTGGTCGTAAGCGCAAATCAGACTATAAAAGCGGCAAAGGGTCTTCTTGCCAGATCCGGGACGGGAGGGATCCCTGTCGTAGAAAAAGGAAGGATCGTGGGCATAATAACCTCGAAAGGCGTTAATAAAGCGATAAAGCGCGGATTCGGACATTCGAGGATAAAAGGTTATATGTCGCAAAAGATC
>JAQURV010000075.1 GCA_029004355.1 Candidatus Omnitrophota bacterium | reverse complement strand
ACATCGGCCTCAGTCAGTTCCTGCATTCGCTCGACGTAAATTTCGCCTTCGGCGAAACCTCGCCAAAGCTTTAGCGGCGGCGGGGGCCTTGCGCACCTATAGTCTAACACCAGTATGCCGAAAAAATTCTAAAGGCCGCTTAACAAAACTTTTGCACTTTTACTAAAAGACAGAAAATTTTTTATTGTGCTTCGTCGGCTGGTGAAATTTTTCGCTCTGGCGTAATGTGATGTGCCGATGTGGCGAGCAGGGCGTTAAAAGTTCGAGGCAGCGTACGAGAACTTTTATCGAGCGCAATTTTCACATGGCTGAAAATTGCGCGTCCCTGCGAACCACACGGCACATCACATGTCGCTGCTGCAGCGAAAAATTTTATGTTCTTCTACGGACGTTTCGTCTATAATGTTTCTATGATATACGACAGGTTCCAGAACGAGGCGATCGAGCACATAAAGGCGGGGCACTCGGTGATAGTCTCCGCGCCGACCGGCGCGGGAAAGACCGCCATCGCCGAGCACGTGCTCGAAAGCTGTATAGAGGCAAAAGAAGGCGTTATATACACCGCGCCCATAAAGGCGCTCTCGAACCAGAAGTTCAGGGACTTTGCGGGCCGGTACGGCGACAATATAGGCATCCTTACCGGCGACGTCTCTCTCAATGTCGACGCGCCCGTCCTTATAATGACGACCGAAATATTCCGGAATAAGGTCCTCGACGCGCCGGACAGCCTGAAGAAATATTCCTGGATAATATTCGACGAGGTCCATTATATAGATAACCCTGAGCGCGGAACGGTCTGGGAAGAGTCCCTGATCTTCCTCCCTCCCCACATGAACATACTCTGCCTTTCCGCGACGATACCGAACATAAAGCAATTTGCCGCCTGGATAGAATCTATACATAAAAAGCCCGTAAAAGTCGTGATCGAAGATACCCGCCCGGTCCCCCTGCACTTCTTCTTCCAGTGCCATGACAGGATAGTCGATAACCTTAACAGCCTTAAGGGTGCTCGCAGTTATAAGCAGAACAGGACGCATTCACTCATAAAATATTGCGAATCGAAGGACGGCCTGCCGGTCATCTATTTCGTATTCGGACGCAAACGCGCCGAATACCTGGCCTCCGAGCTTTACGGCTGCCATTTTCTCGACAAGACAGAGTCCGCCGAGATCCTTGCGCTATATGAAAATCTTTGCCGGCGATTCGACCTCGCCCACGAGAAGAGCGCGCTCGATATGATACCCTTGATCGAAAGGGGCGTCGGATTCCACCACGCGGGCATGCTCCCTACCTTAAAAGAGGTCATCGAGAGACTTTTTACAAGCAGGCTCTTAAAGGTCATATTTACCACCGAGACATTCGCGCTGGGGATCAATATGCCGAGCCGCTCGGTCATATTCGACGAATTGATGAAATTTTACGGCAGCTATACGCGGGCGCTGAAGACGCGCGACTTCTACCAGATGGCGGGACGCGCGGGCCGGCGCGGGATCGATACGGAGGGGTTCGTCTATAGCCGTATCAACCTTCGCCGTATACGGCTCGAGGAAGTAAGGCGCGTGATCTACGGCCAGCCCGAAAATGTCAACAGCCAGTTCAACGCGTCATACGCGACGATGCTGAATCTCTACGAGCGCTACAAGGACGAGCTCTTCAATATCTACCCCCTATCCTTACATTATTTTCAGACTAAAGCCAGGGAGCAACGCCAGGCGCTGCGGGTCATGGAAGAAAAACTGAAGCTTCTTAAGGAGCTCGGGCACATATCCGAAGGGAAACTTACGCCGAAGGGGCAATTTGCCAAGGCGGTATATGGATACGAGCTGCTTCTGGCCGAGTTGTATGACGACGGTGTCTTCGAAAATCTGGATGAGATGGGACTCGCCATCCTGGCTGTCGCGACGGTCTTTGAACCAAGGAAGGGTCAGGTCGTGGTAGGGCTGTCTAAAAACAGCCAGTATATGAAGTCGGTCTCTACCGGCATCCATGAAAGCATAGTGCGCAAAGAGGCGAAGCATGGTATACGCCCCTATTGCAAGGCCCCGCACTTCAATCTGGCCAAAGCCATGGAGGGGTGGATGCACGGTATGAAGTTTGAGAGGATACTGGATCTTACCGATACGGATGAGGGCGAAGTGATACGTTATTTCCGCATGGCGATCCAGATATTGCGCGAGATAAATGACGCGCCCATCTCCCCTATTCTCGCCGGCAGGATAAGAACGGCGATCCGCATGATAAATCGCGATATCATCGACGCGGAGAAGCAGCTGCGCGAAGGCTAAACTTTTCTTTGGACGGGTTGAAATACCCCATCATAAGCTTCGGAAAACGTCTCTTCAGGCGATCCATCTCTTCGGCGATCCCGGCCGTATCAGCGCTCTCTCTTCCCGGCACGCGCAATTTTTTGAAATAGAGCAGCGGGTCGTAGTTGAGGTTTCGCCACTGGATCATGTCTATGCGCAGCCGTGCGATCAGGGATACCAGCGAGCCGATCTCTTTGCGGGAATCCGTAAATCCCGGCATGGTAAGATAGTTTAACGAAACGAATCCGCCTTTTGCTTTTACGGTCTTGACGGAATCCATGACGTCTTTAAATGAGTAGTTTTGCGGGCGGTAATATGCCGAATAATATCTTTCCTGCGCGCTGTTTAAACTTATCCTGGCGGCGTCGAGCCCGGCGTCGAATAAACGTTCCAATGTCTTCGGCCGGCTTCCGTTCGTATTTATATTGATCGTCCCATTCCCGCTCTCCATGCGTATCAGCCGTATAGCCCTTTCGATCGTCTTGCCCTGGAGGAGCGGCTCCCCCTCGCATCCCTGCCCGAAACTTAAAATAGGGTCTTTCACATGCCCGATATGGAACAACGCGATCCCGGCTATCTCTTCGGGCGTTGGTACAAATTTGATCCGGGGCTGGCTGCAATGGATCGCTCCGCTTTGATATGAAATACATCCGGCGCAGGCGGCATTGCATGAGGGCGATACCGGGAGCGGCGCCTCATATCTCCGGAGGAAAAAATTCTGAGCATTAGGGCAGCCGTAAACGACGGCGCATCCGGCGAGGTGCCTGACAAGCCTGTTCTTACCGAATATTTTTTTAAATTTTTCGATATTTTTTTTAACCTTACCCATATCGATGAGCGTAGAATCGTGGCGCCTATCCGTATCGACCTTTACCGCTGCCGTATAAAATTCGCCTTTGTATTCCGCGCACGCCCCGTATGAAAATAACGGCAATGGCCCGGCCTTAGGGTCTTCGGCGTAAGCGGCATTGTGAGTGAGCGTATATCCCGGCGCAGCGAACGCGGCGACCGCGAAGGCGTCGGATGTGGTTACAAAAGATCCCGTCTCGGGGTCGCAGCCGACCGGCCGCCTTTCAGGGAGCCTGAATAGCTGGCTTCCTGCCGGCAGCCTGATAAGGTTCTCGGGACTTAGCCTGAAAAACACACCTGCCTTCATGCCTGCGGGCGCGAGCCGGGGAGAAGCGAATATCCGCCCTTTAGCGTCTGCGGTCAGGAGACGCACGCTACCATCCTTCATATTTACGCCTTTTCGCTAAGAATATTTTGGCAAGGTCCATCCTGCCCAATTTTTTAAGAGCCTCGATCACATAGCGCCTGTTCTCGGGATTATCGTACTGGATAAGGGCCCTCTGAAGCTTTCGTTCGCGCAAGCCTTTTGCGACGTACACATCTTTGCCGGTCAATGGGTCTTTCCCGGTGTGGTAGATACTGCTCGAGATCGTCATAGGCAGCGGTATGAAATCCTGTATCTGCTCCGGGTGGATATGTTTCTTCGCAAGCCCGAGCGATAGATCCAGTGAATCTTCGAGAGTGCACCCGGGGTGGCCGCTTATTATATAATTTACCAGAAATTGTTTTTTACCTACTTCCCGGTTTACCATATCGAACTTCGACGCAAACTCTTCGTATCGCCGGAAGGAAGGCTTATTCATCAGTTTGAGGACATGGTCTTCGGTATGTTCCGGCGCGACCTTCAGGCGGCCGCTTATATGGTAGCGGCAAAGTTCCCTCAAGTACTTTCCCGCGCTATTATCGAGCAGGAGGTCGAACCGTAAACCGCTTCCTATAAAGAGATGCTTGACCCGCGGAAGCCCCCTTACCCGTTCCCACAGGCGGACGGTATCATCGTAATCTATCTTCAGATTTTTACATTTAGCGGGCATCAGGCACTGCTTTGCCCTGCATGCGCCCCGAGCGCCCCATTCTTTGCAGTCGGCCATGAAGATGTTTGCCGTCGGGCCGCCTATGTCGGTGATCGTCCCTTTGAAATCCGGACGGTTGCTTAAGATCCCGGCCTCCTCGACTATCGAATCCGGGCTTCGCGACTGGACGATCCTGCCCTGATGCAGATAGAGGGAACAGAAATTACAGGCGCCGACACATCCGCGGTGCGATATTATGGAGAACCTGACTGCCTCAAAACCCGGTACGCCCCCCTCTTTGCCGTAACGCGGATGAGGGGCCCTGGCATAATCCAGGCCATAGATGCTGTCCATTTCAGGTGTCGTCAATGGTGCCGCGGGCGGAAGTTCTATAACGAACCGCTCGCCGTGCGGCTGGACTATCGTTCTCCCGTGTTTCGGGTCGGATTCCTCATATATTGTCATAAAGGCCGTATTGAACTTATCTTTATCCTGCGAAACGTCTTCAAAGGAAGGTACGAGTATGTGGCCGCCGATACCTCCGAGGCTTGAACGCGCGATCACAGTCCCTTTTATATTGTCCAGCCTCTTTATATCTTCGCCGCCATTAAGGCGTCTGGCGATCTCTATCAACTGTCTCTCGCCCATTCCGAAGACGAGGATATCTGCCTTCGAGTCCAAAAGGATCGACTTGCGCACCTTGTCGGACCAATAGTCATAATGGGCGAGTCTACGCAGGCTTGCCTCTACGCCGCCTATCACGACCGGGGTGCCTGGGAACGCCTCCTTGATGCGGTTCGTGTATATTATCGTTGCCCTGTCGGGCCGCAGGCCGGTCTTCCCGCCCGGCGAATATTCGTCTTCGCGGCGGCGATTTCTGTTCGATGTGTAATTAGCAAGCATCGAATCGAGGTTGCCGGCCGTGACGCCGAAGAATAGCCTGGGCCTGCCCAAGCTCTTAAAGTCTTTAAGGCTCCTCCAGTCCGGCTGAGGAATGATCCCGATCCTGAAGCCCTCGGCTTCCAGCACCCGGCCTAATACGGCCGCGCCGTACGAAGGATGATCGACATAGGCGTCGCCGGTAACGATGATCACGTCGAGCGAGTTCCAGCCGCGCGCGGCTGCTTCTTCCGAAGTTATGGGCAGAAATTTTTTATTCATGGTCTATCGCCAGGATCTTTTTAAAGACTTCCGCGAAATCCCTCGTCCTACAATCGTAATCCGACAGCTTCGACAGCTCCTCGCTCGAGGAGTTGAAGGCTATCGAATAGCCGCATACTTTAGCCAGGGGTATGTCACCTTCGCTGTCGCCGACGCATATCACCTCGTGCGGTTTTACGCGAAAGCGCGCGAATATCCTTTGTAATATCTTGTGCTTTGCGCCATGAGCGATGTTTATCTTGACCCCGCCCGTCAGGAGGCCGTTCCTGGCCTTAAGCCGGTTAGAGAGCGCGTAATCGAAGTCCAGTTCTTTTATGAGGCGGTCCGGCATGAACTGCAGGCCGGTAGATATGGCCGCAAGCTTAAAACCCATGCGTCTTAGTTTTTTTATGGACGATACGGCGTTTTTAGAATAACGGACGTGATCGAATATTTTACGTATCTTCTTCTCCGGCATGCCGCGCCAGTGCGCGGCGTCGAGCTCGCAGAACCTCTTGTAGCTTATCTTGCCGGCAAAGAACTGTTCCTGGTAGCGGAACGCGCGTTTCTGCCACAGGCCCAACTTTTCGTGGATATACCGCCATGAACTTATGTGGGTCGTGATCGTCCCGTCTATATCGAAAATTATGAGTTTATATCTAAAGGGTCCCATTTAGGAGGGTAATTCGAGCGAATCGACGAGCAGCGTAGCTTTATTGTCGGAGAATTCCAGGAAGCCGTTACTATCCAGGGTGAAGACCACCAGCTTGCCGAGCGAGTCCCGCAACGTTATCTTCCCCGGTTTCAGCTTCGCGATTATCGGGGCGTGGTGAGCCAATATGCCCAGATACCCGAATTCGGCCGGAACGACCAGAGAGGAGGCTTCTTTGTCGTAAGCTGTCCTGTCGGGCAAGACTATATTTACATCGAACAATGCAGCCATCCGGCGTTAGTCTCCCTTTAGCAGCTTTTCGCCTTTTTCTATAGCCTCTTCTATGCCGCCGACCATGAAGAAGGCCTGTTCCGGAAGGTGGTCGAGCTTCCCTTCAAGGATCATCTTGAAACCCCTTATCGTATCGGACAGCTTCACGTACCTCCCTTTTATGCCGGTGAACTGCTCCGCCACAAAGAAAGGCTGCGAGAGATATCGCTGGATCCTGCGCGCGCGTGCGACGA
This sequence comes from Candidatus Omnitrophota bacterium, assembly GCA_029004355.1. Lineage (GTDB taxonomy): Bacteria > Omnitrophota > Gorgyraeia > 2-01-FULL-45-10 > 2-01-FULL-45-10 > FEN-1322. The sequence continues at coordinate 827 of JAQURV010000075.1, read as the reverse complement.
CAAGCTTGTCTTCGTCGGAAAGTTCGTCTATTCCCAGGATGGCGATGATATCGCGTAAGTCTTTATATCTTTGCAGGACCTTCTGCACGCTGATGGCAGTATTGTAATGTTCGTCACCCAATATCTTCGGGTCCATTATGCGCGAAGTCGAATCGAGCGGATCGACGGCGGGATAGATGCCCAGTTCCGCTATCTGCCGCGAGAGGACCATCTTCGCATCGAGGTGCTGGAACGTCGTGGCCGGGGCCGGGTCGGTTATATCGTCGGCCGGGACGTAGATCGCCTGCACGGACGTTATCGAGCCGCGCTTTGTCGAGACTATCCGTTCCTGTAGTTGAGCCATCTCCGTTCCCAGTGATGGCTGGTAACCTACAGCCGATGGCATCCTTCCCAGAAGAGTCGATACTTCCGATCCTGCCTGGACGAACCTGAATATATTATCTATGAATAGGAGGACATCCATCCCCTGGTCATCTCTGAAATATTCGGCCATTGTCAGCGCCGATAACCCTACGCGGAACCTGGCTCCGGGCGATTCGTTCATCTCGCCGAATACCAGAGCCGTCTTCTTGATGACGCCTGACTGCGTCAGGTCGAGGTAAAGCTCGTTACCTTCCCTTGTGCGTTCACCGACGCCGCCAAAGACGGATACTCCGCCGTGCTCCGTCGCTATCGTCCGGATAAGCTCCATGACTATGACGGTCTTACCTACGCCGGCTCCTCCGAAGAGGCCTATCTTGCCGCCCTTCGGATAGGGCGCCAATAGGTCTATGACCTTCAGGCCCGTCTCGAGCATGGTGTGGACAGGTACCTGTTCTTCGAATGAA
>JAQURV010000074.1 GCA_029004355.1 Candidatus Omnitrophota bacterium | reverse complement strand
TCGAGACACCATGCAGATCAGTGAAGTGAAGATTTTTTTGAAGGAAGGGCAGGATAAGAAATTAAAAGCTTACGCGACGCTTACTTTCGAAAACTGTTTTGTCGTAAGGAATGTTAAGGTGATAGAGGGCAACAAGGGGATGTTCGTTGCCATGCCTTCCAGGAAATTAAAAGACCCGTGTCCAAAATGCGGTTTCAGGAATGCCGTGAGATCGAAATTCTGCAACCAGTGCGGAGCATCGCTTCCTGTGGTCGAGCCGAAGATCTTCCAGCCGGGCGATGACACGGCCAGACAGTCCGAACATAAAGACATAGCGCACCCCATCACAGCGGAGTGCAGGGACTATATCCAGAAGAAGGTCCTGGAGGCTTACGAAAACGAAAAGAAATCTTCGCCTTCTCAGGCAGGCAGCAGCGCGGTCCATGCTACTGTAACGCGCAGCGCGCCCCGTGAGATAGAGGAAGAGAACGATATAGAGCTGTAAAATTTTTCGATGCAGCACTCGAATGTGCTGCGTCGAGTGGTTCGCAGGGACGCGCAATTTTTAACCATGTAAAAATTGCGCTCCGTAAAAGTTCTCGTACGCTGCCTCGAACTTTTAAGGCCCTGCTCACCACGTCGCCGCATCACATTACAGAAGACATGAAAAATTTTGTTGTAAAGCTGGATTTGGACTGATAGTGATTCGTTGCCCGGTGGTGTAAGGGTAGCACACCAGCCTTTGGAGCTGAGGGTCCTGGTTCGAATCCAGGCTGGGCAACCAAATTTTACGAGGAACGAATGAAAGATCCCGTAGCGATAATACTTGCGGCAGGCCGGGGCACGCGTATGAAATCCCAGACGCCCAAGGTCATGCATAAAATATTAGGTAAGCCTATGATCGATTATGTCCTCGCGGGCATAAAGGCCGCGGGGGTCTCCGATGCGATCCTCGTTACGGGATACGGCAGCGATATTTTAGAGGACGCTGTAGAGGGCGTAAAGATCGTAGTGCAGAAAGAGCTGCGTGGTTCGGGCGATGCCGTGTCCACCGCTAAAAAAGCGTTGAAGAATTACGCCGGGAATATAGTCGTAGTCTGCGGGGACGCTCCGCTCATCCGGCCGGAGACCATAAAAGGCCTGGTCGAGAAACATAAAATTTCCGAAGCCTCCGTTACGATCCTGACCGCGAAGCTGGCCGACCCGACGGGTTATGGCAGGATAGCAAGAGACGATAACGGCAAGGTGAGGGCTATAGTCGAGCAGGAGAAGGCAAATCTCTACGAAGAGGTCATAAACGAGATAAACGTCGGGACGTACTGTTTCAGATCCGCCGATCTATTCGCCGCGCTTGAAGCCGTGAAGCCGGACAATAAAAAGAAAGAATTTTTCCTGACGGACACGATAGATATCCTGAAGAATAAAGGAAAATCGATAGAATCGTTCTTAACCGAAGATCCGGAGGAGGCTATAGGGATAAACACCAGGAAGGACCTGGCTGAGGCCGCGCGCATTCTTAAGGCGCGGGTGGCCGAGGAGTTGATGGATAGCGGTGTTACGATAGAGGATCCGGCCTCGACGGTGATATACCCGGGCGTGAAGGTCGGCAAAGATACTGTTATACATTCTAATACGGTAATAGAAGAGGATGTGGAGATAGGTTCCGGCTGCAGCATAGGGCCGTTTACCAGGATAAGGCCTCATGTATGCATAGGCGACGATGTCGAGGTCGGCAACTTTGTCGAGCTCAACAGGACCAGGGTAGGCAGCGGCACCAAGATAAAGCACCACACGTACCTTGGCGATGCCATAGTCGGCAGGAACGTCAATATAGGAGCCGGGACGATAACGGCCAACTATGACGGGAAATCGAAGAACAGGACCGTGATCGAGGACGGCGCGTTCGTGGGCGTAGGCGCTATTTTGATCGCGCCGGTCAAGGTCGGCAGCCGCGCCGTAGTGGGCGCGGGTTCGGTCGTACCGAAAAATCACGATGTACCTAAGGGCACGACCGTGGTAGGCGTGCCTGCGAGAATATATAAGAGCCGAAAAGCTATAGACAGACGAAAAAAATAGGGGACCGACATGAAGAACCATCTATTGATATTCAGTGGTAACGCGAACAGGAAACTCACCGCGGATATATGCAAATTTTTGAAGGTGAAGCTCGCGGACGCGTCGATCGACCGTTTTTCCGACGGAGAAATACGCATAAAGATAAACGAAAATGTCCGCGGCCACGACGTCTTTGTGGTACAGCCCACATGCCTGCCCTCGAACGAAAATCTGATGGAACTTCTGATATTGATCGATGCGCTCAAACGCGCATCGGCTCAGAGGATAACGGCGGTCCTGCCGTATTTCGGATACGCCAGGCAGGACAGGAAGGATCAACCGAGAGTGCCGATCACGGCAAAGCTCGTCGCGAACCTCCTTACCATCGCCGGCGCCGACAGGGTCCTGACGATAGACCTGCACGCCGGGCAGATACAGGGTTTCTTCGACATACCGCTCGATCACCTATTCGCATTTACGATATTCACGGAATACATAAAGAAACTGAAACTCGACTCGAACCTTGTCATAGTCTCGCCCGACGTCGGCGGCATAAAGACGGCGAGGGCATACGCGAAGCGGCTTAAATGTTCCCTCGCGATCGTAGATAAAAGACGTGTCAATGATAAGCAGGCGGAAGTGATGCATATAATGGGCGACGTTAAGGGCAAGCACGCCGTCATAACCGACGACATGGTCGCGACGGCGGGTTCGCTCGTCGAAGCGGTCGACGCGATAAAGAAGGCCGGCGCCAAAGACGTATACGCGACCATTACGCATCCGGTATTATGCGGCCCGGCGATCGAAAGATTGAAAAAGTCGCGCCTGAAAGAACTGGTCGTTACCGACACTATACCTTTGACAAAAGAGAAGATGATGGGTAAATTAAAAGTCCTCTCCGTAGCTTCTCTTCTCGGCGAGGCAATAAAAAGGATACACGAGGAAGAATCGATCAGCGTGTTGTTCAGTTAAATGAGGACATAACTTACGGATCGAAGTGACGTAAGTTATATGGCCGAATTTAATCCCGCAAGTACATATTGAAGACCTCGGTCTAAGGTTCCAGCTTGCGGGATAAAAATGAAGGAGTAATTGCACAATGGAAAAGATAATATTGAAAGCAGAGATAAGGACTGCTACCGGAAAGAGGGTGGCCAAGGACCTGAGGGTAAAAGGCATCGTCCCGGCGAACGTATATAAGGGGGGTAAGGAAGCCACGAATCTTCAGGTGGCCGTCGATGATTTTCTCGGCGTCCTGCATACCAAGGCCGGCGAGAACGTGATCATTACGCTTAAGCTCTCAGGCGAAGGCAACCCCAAGGATAAGACGGTCGTCATAAAAGAGATACAGCGTGATCCGATCAAGAGCCAGATCCTTCACGTCGATTTTAACGAGATATCGCTTACTGAAGAGTTGAAGGTCAACGTACCTGTTATTGCCAAGGGCGAGCCTGTCGGCGTGAAGGTAGACGGCGGTATCCTCGAGCACGTTATGCGCGAACTTCAGGTCGAATGTCTGCCTACGGCCATTCCGGAAAAGCTGGAAGTCGATGTCTCCGCCCTCAAGATAGGCGATGCCATCTACGTGAAGAATGTCGTCCCGCCGGAAGGTGTGAAGATATTGAATGACGGGGAACTCATCGTCCTGATAGTGAAGCCGCCCAAGGTTGAGGTTCCGAAGGAAGAGGTTGCGGCTGAAGGCGCGGCCGAACCGGAGCTTATCAGGAAGAAGAAAGAAGAGGAAGCGGGAAGCGACGAGGAAGCCAAGCCTAAGGAAGAGGCAAAGCCGGCTGCTAAACCTGCTGCAGGCGGCAAGGAAGAGAAGAAGTAGCATGAAGATCATAACAGGGCTGGGTAACCCCGGCTTGGAGTACAAAGGTACCAGGCATAACATGGGCTTTGAGGTCGTAAAAGCCCTTGCTAAAGAGAACGGTATTAAGGTAAATAAAGAGCGCCATTTTTCGCTGATAGGAAAGGGTAAGATAGCGGGCGAAGACGTTCTTCTGGTATTGCCGCAGACCTATATGAACCTGTCCGGAAGGGCTGTGGGCGAGTTGATGGGCCTCGAGCCGAAAGAGAAACGCGAGCTTATCGTCGTATGCGACGACATAAATATAGAGCTTGGCCGCATAAGGTTAAAACCCCGCGGTTCGTCGGGCGGACATAAAGGCCTTGCATCTATCATAAGCACGCTCGGGACCGATGATTTCGCCCGGCTCAGGGTAGGCATTGCGACAGACGTCCATAGAGGCGATATAACAAATTATGTGCTTAGCCCTTTCCACCGTAAGGAGATGAGGAATGTCCTGCACGTGGTAACGCTTGCCAAGGATGCCCTTACCTGTATGCTGGAGGACGGCCTTGATAAGGCGATGGCCAAGTTCAACAAGAGGAAGATCGGAACGTCGTAACAGGAAAAAAGACTTTGTTTAATGATAATTATATGGTAAAGTGAATAACGAAAACTAAGGAGCGAGACCAATAATGAATAACTATGAAATTCTCTTTATAATCAAACCGGATCTCAAAGAAGAAGATCTGAAGAATGTTATAAAGGCTATAAATGATTCCGTTGCGAAGAACGGCGGGACCGTGAGCAAAGAAGATAACTGGGGCAAAAAACAGCTTGTCTATCCGGTGAAGAAATCCAAAGAAGGCTATTATTACAAACTGGACTTCACTGCTCCGGCCAACGCGATCGAAAAGCTTGAGGCCGGACACAGGCTCAATGCCGACATATTGCGGACGATGGTGACGAAGCGATAAGGCAAGGAGATATATGGCTGCAAACCTGAATAAAGTGCTTTTGATAGGCAACCTTACCCGGGATCCCGAACTGCGTTACATACCCAGCGGTTCCGCTGTTGCCACGTTTACGGTAGCCGTCAACAGGGTTTATAAAGATCAGGCCGGAGAGAAGAAAGAGCAGGTCTCGTTCATACGCGTGGTTGTTTGGGGCCGCAGGGCGGAGGTATGCGGTGAATATCTGTCAAAAGGCAGCCCGATATTCGTCGAAGGAAGGCTCCAGTCGAGGGAGTGGGAGACGCAGGAAGGGCAGAAGCGCTCCACCGTCGAGGTAGTAGCGGATAACGTGCAGTTTTTAAGAGGCGCGGCAAAGCAGGGCGCGCCGGGACAGCGTGATACGCCTCCCGCGCCCGAAGAGATAGAGACGATCAATCTAGGCGAGGAGCAGGCAGCTCCGGGTAACAACACCAAGAAGAGCGCAGGCACAGGCGCACAAAACACGGACGAAGAAGTACCGTTCTAAAGGAGAAGATGATGTTTAAGCCGATGAGTAAACCGTTTGGCAAACTAGACAGAAAGAAAGTAAAGAGGGACCCCTTAAAAAAGAAGAAGGTATTCAAGAAAAGGCCGTGCAGATTCTGTAACGACAAGGTTGAGAACCTGGACTTTATAGAATACCTGCGGTTCCAGAAGTTCCTGACCGAAAGAGGCAAGATAGTGCCGTCGAGGATATCCGGTAATTGCGCAAAACACCAAAGGCAGCTTTCCAAGGCCATACATAAAGCGCGGATAATGGCGCTACTACCGTTCGTATCGGAGTAATATCATGAAAGTCATACTTTTACAGACCATAGACAGGCTGGGCAAGGCCGGCGAAGTCATCAGCGTCAAAGAGGGCTACGCCAGGAACTATCTTATACCGAAGAATGTGGCCAGGGAAGCGACTTCCGGCAATATGAAGATGCTGGACGTGCTGAAAAAGAAGCAGGCCGACATCGAGGCAAAGAATCTGGCGGAAGTGAAGGCGCTGGCCGAAAAGATAGCCGCCATCTCTTTGACGATACCGACTCAGGCCGGGGAAGAAGATAAGCTGTTCGGCTCTGTTTCGAATGATGCAATAGCGGAAGCGCTCGTCGCGGAAGGCATAACAGTCGATAAGCGCGACATAATTTTAGACGAACCCATTAAAAAGCTCGGCGTATTTCAGGTAACGGTGAAGCTGCATTCGGACGTAAAGGCGAATTTAAAGGTCTGGATCGTAAAGAAATAGACTAAAATATAATGTCCGCACAAGAGATAGTCGAAAAACTACCGCCGCAGAATACAGAGGCTGAGATGGCCGTGCTCGGTTCAATGTTGTTGGACCGCGATGCCATCTCGCAGGCGATAGAGATGCTCGACGCCTCATATTTTTATAGAGAGGCGCACAAAAAGATATATTCTACAGTCCTCAAACTCTTCGATGAAAACAAGGGCGTCGATATCGTCACGCTCATCGAAGAGCTTAAAAAATCGAGCTCGCTCGACCAGATAGGCGGCCCTGCCTACATAACCACCCTTTCCTCCAGCGTTCCTACGACCGCGAACTTCGTCCATTATGCCAAAATAGTGAAGGAGAAAGCCCTTTTAAGGAACCTTATTACGACGGCCACCCAGATAGTCACCAGTTGTTATGATACGACCCAGCATATAGATGCCATCCTCGATAAATCCGAACAGCTTATATTCGATGTAAGTTCCAAGAAGGTCGAATCGCGCTTTTCACCCTTACGCGAAGTGATAAAAAATTCGATCGAAACGATAGATAATCTATACCAGAGAAAAGAGAATATCACCGGGCTTGCGACCGGATACCGCGATCTTGACATGAAGACGGCGGGTTTCCAGCCTTCCGACCTGATCGTAGTGGCCGGCCGTCCGTCGATGGGTAAGAGCGCGCTCGCCTCCTGCATCGTCGAGCATGTCGGCGTTGTGGAGAAAGAGCCGGTGGCATTCTTCTCGCTTGAAATGTCGAAGGAACAGCTCGTCCAGAGGATGCTCTGTTCTCACGCCAGGGTCGACGCGCATAAAGTAAGGACCGGATTCCTGTCGCAGGCGGATTGGCCCAGGCTCGTAAGCGCCGCGGGTAAATTATCCGAAGCCCCGATATATATAGATGACTCTCCGGGTTCTACGGTCCTTGAGATACGCGCCAAGGCAAGACGGCTCAAGGCCCAGTTCGACATAAAACTTATAGTGCTCGACTACCTCCAGCTCATGCAGGGTCCGCAGGGCTCGGATAACAGGCAGCAGGAGATATCTGAGATATCGCGATCGCTAAAGGCGCTTGCGAGGGAACTCAACGTGCCGCTGATCGCCATAAGCCAGCTATCCCGCGCGGTAGAACAGAGATCGGACCACAGGCCCCAGCTCTCCGATCTAAGGGAGTCGGGAGCCATAGAACAGGATGCGGATCTGGTCCTGCTCCTATTAAGGGAGGAATATTATAATCCAACAGACGAAAACAGGGGCGTGGCGGAAGTCATTGTCGCAAAACAGAGGAATGGCCCCGTCGG
>JAQURV010000073.1 GCA_029004355.1 Candidatus Omnitrophota bacterium | reverse complement strand
GGCCGGTGTCATAAAAGACCTGCTTCAGGACGCAAGGACGCGGTCGGTCCATTAGCTCCTTCTCGATTTCATCAAAAGCGCAGGCATATTCAAATACATCCTTAAGGAATATTCCGAGAACAAGATACTGCGCATGCGGCAGCTGAGAGGGTTATCGTCCTTCGTGAACATGGTGAAGGCGAGCGATATCGCGAATCCCGGGGTCAGGCTGGACGACTTCCTGGGCGAGATGAAGACACGGAAGGACCACGGCCTGCCTATCCAGGGAGATCTCGTGACGCTTTCACAGGCCGGTGTGAGAGTATATACCGCGCACGGGGCGAAGGGGCTTGAGTTCCATTCCGTGATAATACCATTCTGCCTGAATAATAAGAACTGGCCCGCGCGGCCGATACCGGAAAAGATACGGATGCCGTCGGACCTCTTCAAGACAAGGGCCCACATCCGCGACAAGGAGGCTCAAAAGACGCTTGCCCTCCAGGATGAGACGCGGTTATTTTATGTGGCGATGACTAGGGCAAAGTCGAACCTCATATTTACCGCAAGCCCTACGGAAGACCTGGTCTCGAGCCTTTACCTGACGAGGCTCGATATCCCCAAGGAAGGCCCCAAGATCTCCGACGAGGAGAAGATCTTGGAAGAGTCGCTGGAAGTGACCGACAAAAAAGACCCGTTTGTGGGGACCGACGCGGTGTTGAAGGATATGGTAAACAATATGAGCCTCAACCCGACGCGCCTCAACGCCTACATAACCTGCAAGAGAAAGTTCCTGTATAACGATCTCCTGAAACTGCCGGGCGCGAAGAAGAAGAGCCTCGTATTCGGTAATTGCGTCCACAAGGCCCTTGAAGAGACTTACAGGGAGTTCATGGCCGCGAAGAAATTCCCGTCTTTTAAATTTTTCCTGGACGCATTCAAAAAAGAGCTTAAGTTCCAGGGCGTCGACAAGACGGACGAACGCGATTGCCTTAAAAAAGCCGAAGCGGTCAGAGGGTGGTTCGAGACCGCCGCAAAGAACCCCGTCATGCCGGTAGGGCTTGAAAGGAAACTTGTCATCACGGTCGGCGACAATATAATCTTCACCGGCAAATACGATAAAGTCGAATTCGAGGACGAGAAGAATGGTATCGTAAGGATACTCGATTACAAGACGGGCAAGCCGGACGAGCACCTGAAGAAGATAGATAAGATCACAGACCTGTCGAGCTCCGATTGCGACGGATACCTGAGGCAGCTGGTCTGCTACCGTCTCCTCTTCGAAAAGGACAGGAAGGAATCCCGCGGCATGCGAGCGCATAGCGGCGCGCTCGTCTTTATAGAGCCGGTGGAGTCGGACCTTCGAAAGCTCGGTTATGAGAAGGGCCGGCATGTTACAAAACGCGTGGAGATAACCGATCCCATGGTGCAGGAAGTCGAAGAGCTGATAAAGAAGGTCTGGGGCCAGGTCAAGGCGCTCGATTTTGGCAAACTGCCGTGCCGCGACGCTAAGGTCTGCGGGATGTGCGATTTCGACCCGATATGCTGGAAGTGACCGATGAGACCGGGCAAAATACTTTCCATACTTTTCGTGATACTGATAGCGGCCATCGCCATTGTCTTCTTCAATTCCGGCCGGATAGCCGTCTACCTGATCGAAAAGAGATGCGACCTTGGAAAATTCCAGAAAGCCTACGATATAACCATAAATTACAAAAAGTGCTCGATAGATCTCCCCGGGGTCCTGGTCTTCAAGGACCTGTCGGTCATATCGCGCAAGAACGGATTCGGTTTTATCTGCAAAAGGGCCGACATCAGGCCCTCGTATGACTCAAAAAAATTCGCGCTCAGTTTCGATCTCCAGGATGTCAATTTCGCCAGAGAATCGAAAGAGAGGGAGGGCGGTTACGATACGATCATTGCGCTCGTCGCGACGCCGTTCGACGAACGCTGGAAGTACAGCCATATCCGCGGCCGGATCGAGCCCGACGCGCAGCTGGTAGGCATTAAAAACTTCGAACTCTTAAGCGACGATATCAGGCTGGTATTGAACGGGAATTTGTTTTACACCGGCACCATAGAATCAGATATCGTCATCTATTTTTCGTCCGCGCTGGCCGCCAAGGTCCCTCCCGAACTGGCCGACACGCTCTTTGCCGGCGAAAAGGACGGATGGCGGTCCCTGTCGGTCCGGATCGCGGGTGATCCGAACAAGCCCTCCATACAGGTTTCCAGTAAGCTCTTCCGGCTGAGCATAAAGTCCGTTTCCGGCACCTGAAGTTGATTTTAATATATTAGTATGTTATAATAGCCACTCGAAAATCATGGAAGACGAAAAATTCCAAAAAGAACTTTTTGAGTTCGAAAAACCGAAGCGTTTCTTCCCAAGGTTGTCCGATTTTTTTCCAAAGGCCGATTTTGAAAGGAACGTGGTCCTTACGCTCACGCTCGACAGGGCGGTATTCATAGCGATAGGCATCATCATGGTCATGGTGGCTGTCTATGCCCTTGGCGTAGAAAAAGGCAAGACCGGGGCAGACGAAGGGACTCAAGCGCAGGCTATCGTAGAATCGCAGATGCCTCCAAGTCTCCCGGCACCGGCCATCGTTACGGCCAAGAATGTGCAGCCTCTCCCGGTTGTCCGCGCGGCGGTGCCCGTAGCGCCGGCCAGAAACGCGGCTCCCGCGATACAGGTCAAATCGATAGCGCCTGCGGCGCAGCCGGCGAAGCCATACACCGTAGTTGCGGCTACGTTCGCTCAAAAAGGCCTGGCGGTGCAGGAAATGGATAAGTTAAGGAAGAAGGGGTTCGACGCCTTTCTGATGCAAAGCGATCGTTATTCTATCGTGTGTATAGGCGCGTATCCCGACAGGGCGGGTGCGTTAGTGCAGAAGGATCTGAAGAAGGTAAAACGTCTGTATAAAGATGCGTATGTAAGGCTGAGGTAGCCAAGGTGGTAGTCCCTCGGTGCGGGAGTGAGATGTCAGCACCTCGGGACGATTTGTCCAAACTGAAACAATAACAAACCGGGGGTGGTTCCATGTCGCAACATCCGAGCCTGCGTTCATCAGACAAAGGCAAGCAGCATAGGTCGGTATTAAAAAGATATGAGAAGCTGAAGATCCTGAAAGAAAAAGAGAAATGGGACGAGAAGGCTTCGGTATTCGGCCTGGCGAAAGTCAAGGTCATGAAGTTCAAGATCAAGAAAGAGAAGGCAGCGGCGGCCGAAGAAGGAGCAGAGGGTGCGGCACCGGCGGCGGCAGCACCGGCGGCGGGAGCGGCTAAGGCGGCGGCACCGGCAAAAGCGGCGGCAGCTAAGGCAGCACCGGCGGCGGGAGCTAAGGCCGAAGGAAAGAAGGAAGCCAAATAATTGAAGAAAATCAGAGTCGCCCTTAAGGGGCGGTCTTATGATATTGTAATAGGCCCGGGGCTCTTTAAAAAGACCGGCATGCTCCTTAAAAAACTTGGGCTGCGGCAGCGAGATGCCGTCATCGTCACCAACAGACGTATCCTGGACCTGTGCGGCAGAAAGCTCGCCGGCGATCTAAAGAAGCGCGGGTTTACGGTTACGTTTCTTCTTGTCCCGGATTCCGAAAAGGCCAAGTCGGGCGAAGTCGCGATATCTTTATTGAACCGGATCGCCGACTACGATAAATACCGCCGGCTATTTTTGATAGCTCTCGGCGGAGGCGTAGTAGGCGACCTCACAGGCTTCGTCGCCTCTATCTACAAGAGAGGCGTCCCATATGTGCAGATACCTACAACGCTGCTTGGCCAGGTAGATTCTTCGATAGGCGGTAAGACCGCGATAGACCTGCCGGCGGCTAAAAATCTTGCCGGAGCGTTTTATCAGCCGAAGATAGTGATATGCGACACATCCATCCTCAAATCCCTGCCCAGGCGTCAGCTCAAGAGCGGGCTGGCCGAGATAATAAAATACGGCGTTATAAAGGACCGGGGATTATTCGAATACATCGAAAAGAATTACGCCAGGATGCTGAGCGCCGAAGCCGCGGCGCTTGAGTTCGCCATAGCGAGGTCCGCAAAGATAAAAGCCGAAGTCGTTTCGAGGGATGAGCTGGATACGAAAGGGCTGCGGGTCATATTGAATTACGGCCACACGACTGGCCACGCCATCGAAAGCGCGGGCGCATATTCCGGCCAATATGATCATGGCGAGGGTGTGGCTATCGGCATGGCGGCCGCGGCGGATATGGCCTCCGCGTTAAAAATGATCTCTCCGGGCGATGCCGGGAGAATAAAGGCCCTGATCAAAAAGTGCGGGCTTCCGCTCCGCGCAAAAGGTTTAAGCGTCTCAAAGATATACGGATCCATTGCCCACGACAAAAAATTTATCCGCGGGAGGAACAGGCTGGTTTTACCGGCCGGTATCGGGAAGGTCAGGGTCGTAGAAGGCGTTCCCGAACGCGTGATCAAGGAAGCCATCAAAGGAGAAAAATATGGATAATACTTTGAGGACATTTCAGGAAAAAGACGCGGAAGGGGTACGGAACCTTATATTAAGCATCCTCTCCAAGGAATACCCGTTCGACAGGTCGGCGTATTCGGACAGCGACCTGTATAAGATAGGCGAGACCTATGGCGGAAAGAGGGAGTCATTCTTTGTGGTCGAGACGGGCGACCAGATCGTAGGCACCGTCGGAATAAAAGAAGACAGCCAGGCCGAAGCTATTTTAAGACGGCTCTTCGTCGATCTGCGCCACCGGAAGAAGGGGTACGGTTCGGGCCTTCTCGACCAGGCGATAGATTTCTGCAGGAGACATGGCTACAAGAAGATATATTTCAGGTGCACCGACAGGATGCATGATGCCATGCGCCTCTGCGTGAAGAAGGGCTTTAAAGAGGCCGAAAAACTGGAAGTCGGCGGATTTAATATCCACAAACTTGAGTTCAAACTGTAATCTTATGAAGAAGCACGAGACGACGATCAGGGTCAGATACCAGGAGACCGACAATATGGGGGTCGTCTACTACGGCAATTACTTCACATGGTTTGAGGTCGTCAGGACAGAGTATCTGCGCGCGTTCGGCCTGGTCTACCGGGATCTGGAGGCAAAGGGTGTCTACCTTATGGTCGCGAGCGCGTCCTGCCAATACAAAGCCCCGGCCCGCTACGATGACCTTGTCAGGATCGAGACATGGGTAAGCGCTCTTAAAAATTCCAGCATGACATTCGAATATAAATTATTTACAGGTGAGAAGTTGATCGCGACCGGCGATTCCGTTCACGTCTGTACCAATAAGCAAGGCCGGCCGGTGAGGATACCGCAGGAGATCCGCGTCTTATTTTAAATGCAGGGTTATCTCCGAATCCCGTCTCTTCAATACGACCGTATTATCGGTTATCGAAGCCACTACCGCGTCGTTCACATAATCGCCTTCCGCAACCCTCGAATTATTTATTATCGCGACCGGCCCGTCCTCTAAGTGCATGATACCGGCAAGCCTGAATTCCTTTCGCGGAGCGGTAGATACTTTCTCGGGGATGGCGAGCGGCGCGGGAGCGTAGTTGGGGGACTGGGCAGGCAGGGGCGCTTCGGCCTCTTTTTTCGAAGAACTGGAAGTAAGGACTGAAAAATAAGCCGCGGTGAATACCAGCAATACCGTAAGTGACGCAAAGAACGCCAGAGCATATTTATAAGGGAGCTCTTTCTTCCCGGCGGCATCCGGCGCAGGTTTCTTCCCGGCGGCCTTTACGCTCACAGTCTCTTTTTTAACAGGCTTAAACACAACGGTATCTCTCGCAGGCCTCTCGATGGGCGAGCCTGTCCGCTGAGCCTTTTTAAGCGCGTCCTGTATTATGCTCATAGTATTATACCTTCCAGTTCCTGTCCGCTCTTTTCGACTATCGGAAGCGTTATGGTCTTAGTCTCCGATACATAAGCCGACAGGAGGGATTTGTCGCACAGCATATTTATGGTGCGGGGGATACCTCCGGAAAATTTAAATATAAACTCCATGGCATCTTCGGTGAAGGATACGTCGCCCTTGGAGCCGGCGACCGTCAGCCTGTGATATATGTATCTTTCCACTTCATCTTTCAGGAGCGCGGAGACGTGGAACCTCACCGCGATGCGCTGCTTTAACTGTTTTAAACGCGGCGAATTTATCTTATCTTTCAGTTCGGGCTGGCCGACGAGTATTATCTGGAATAATTTCTGGGTATCAGTCTCGAGGTTCGACAGCATACGTATCTCTTCAAGCGTGGAGGGCTTCAGGTTCTGCGCCTCGTCTATGACGAGTATGACATTATTTCCTTTTACAAGCTCATCCAGCAGGAAATTATTCAGCTGCCTTAACATGGAGGCCTTGGTCCTTTGCGTCACAACGATGCCGAGATCCTCGAGTATGCACTGCAGGAGCTGAAGGTCCGGAAGGTTCGAATTGAATATGAATGCGCTTTTGGTATTGGCATCGAATTGGTTGAGGATGGCCCTGCAGAGGGTGGTCTTTCCGGCGCCGACCTCGCCGGTTATCTCCATAAAACCTTTCCGCTCTTTTATGCCGTACAAAATATGCGAGAAAGCTTCCTTGTGGACCCGGCTGAAGAAGAGAAAGTTCGGGTCGCTGGTGACGTTGAACGGTTTTTCCTTTAGGCCAAAGAATTCTCTATACATAAACTTTCTGTGGTTATGATATCAAATTATACACTCTCTTAGGGGCAGTTGCAAATCTTTTTCTTGCTTTTTCCGCGTAACTCATGTATAATTGCCATACTTGTGATTTTGATTTTGTTATTTGGATTTAACCATAATCTAAGGGAGCTACTATGTGGGATGGCATAAATAGAAGGAAATTTCCCCGGGCAAACTATAAATGCCTCATTAGTATAAAGAAGAGGCTGACCGCCAAAACTATCTCTACCCATA
This sequence comes from Candidatus Omnitrophota bacterium, assembly GCA_029004355.1. Lineage (GTDB taxonomy): Bacteria > Omnitrophota > Gorgyraeia > 2-01-FULL-45-10 > 2-01-FULL-45-10 > FEN-1322. The sequence continues at coordinate 548 of JAQURV010000073.1, read as the reverse complement.
CCGAGAATATAGGCGCAGGCGGGATCTGTGTGTTGCTCAAGGAGGACCTTGGCCTGTTCCAGGGTGTGGACGTAGAGCTCTTTTTAGATGATTCCCGCCCCCCGATCAAATGCGGCGGGACGGTTGTTTGGGTCGTTAAGAAGGCATCTCCGAAAAAAGGCGCGCCGCTTTACGATACCGGTATCGAGTTCATAGATATCCGGCCTGAAGACAGAGAGAAGGTCACGGAAGTGGTCGAAGATATACTGGTAACGCAGAAGAATAAGTAGGCGGTGCTTCGACGGGCTCAGCATAAACCCTGGGCTAAGTCGAAGGGTTGGTTTTTGCTTGACCTTGACAAAGCTAACTTTTTGTGTTATACTTTCAGCAAAATTAAGAAAAGAGAGGGGGTGACTTAAGACAATGAAGAATTTATTAAAGGGTATTATTATATGTGTTGCTGTATTAATGATCGTCAATATAGCAACAGCGAGCTATGCTCAGGATATGGGCAAGAAGCTCTACAGAGGAGTTGCCAATATAGTCACAGGGTGGATTGAACTTCCTAA
>JAQURV010000072.1 GCA_029004355.1 Candidatus Omnitrophota bacterium | reverse complement strand
TTTGAGCCATGCCCTGTCCACCATCCTAAGGCCGGGAACCCCCAGCGCGGAGCCGTCTTTCTTCAACTGCAAAAGGCGGGCGCATTCTTCATCATTGAAAGCGACTATGAGCTCGCCGACCTTTTTAAAATCTATGCAGAGCTCTTTGGCGAGTTTTTTCGTTAAGCGGTTACCTTCCACGCACAGTTTGCCCTTCAGGGAACCCGGATGGTGCTGCGTCCCCGGATGGATGATCCCGCTGTTCGACTTCGAAACTCCGAAGGCAAGCTCCGCCTCTTTTTCGAAGAGAGCGGCATGGAGCCTGTATCGCGAGAGCTCGCGCGCTATAGCGGTACCGACGACACCGCCTCCTATAACTATCGCGTCATACACCATCATAAAACCCCTAAATCCGAATATCGAAATCCGAAACAAATACGAAATTCGAATTTCGAAATTGGACTTTGTTTAGGATTTCGGATTTAGTGCTTAGAATTTAAAACTCGTCGCACAGCATCCTTCCATCCTTCATATAGTTCACTCGCCGCCTGTTTCGGCAGCCGCGATTTAAATATCTTATCGACCGCCCAGCATCTCTTTATCTCGCCGGCGTTCTTCCAGTAACTTACCGCAAGGCCCGCCAGATACGCCGCGCCGAGAGAGGTCGTCTCTATCACCTTTGGTCTCACAACGTCTATGCCCAGAAGATCCGCCTGGAACCGGCAGAGGAAGTTATTCGCGACCGCGCCGCCGTCTACCTTAAGGCCCCTTATCTTGAGCTTCGAATCCTTCTCCATCGCGTCCACAACATCCTTGGTCTGATAACACATCGCCTCGAGCGCCGCCCTGACGATATGGCTTGCGTGCGTGCCGCGCGTGATGCCGTATATGGCGCCGCGCGCGTCCTGGTCCCAGTATGGCGCACCTAAGCCCACGAGCGCCGGCACAAAATAGACCCCTGCATTGTCCGCGACCGAGCGGGCCATTATCTCCGACTGCGAAGCGTGTTTCAATATCTTCAAACCGTCGCGCAGCCACTGTATGGCGGCGCCAGCGACGAATATGGCGCCCTCCAGCACATAGATGGGATCCCCGCCGGTCCCGCAGCCCAGAGTCGTGATAAGCCCGTATTTCGAGATCGGCCTCTTCTTCCCGGTGTTCAGGAGGACAAAACACCCTGTTCCGTAAGTATTCTTCATGGTGCCGGGTTCAAAACACGTCTGGCCGAATAACGCAGCCTGCTGGTCGCCGGCCACTCCCGATATCGGGATACCGGCAGGAAGGCGCCCTATGCGCGCCGTGCGGCCGAAAAGGCCCGACGATCTTTTTACTTCGGGCAATATCCGCTTCGGGATCCTCAGTTTTTTAAGTATAGCTTCGTCCCATTCGAGGCGGTCTATATTAAAACACATCGTTCTCGACGCGTTTGTATAATCTGTCGCATGCACTCTACCGCCCGTCAGTTTCCATAATATCCAGGAGTCGGTCGTGCCGAAACATATCTCGCCTCTCTTCGCCCTGGCGAGAACGCCCGGCACATTCTTCAAAATCCACTCTATCTTAGTCGCGGAGAAATACGCGTCGATGGGCAGCCCCGTCTTCTTCCTGAAAAAAGCGTGGACGCCCCGCCTTCTCTTGAGCTCATCACAGCGGTCGGCGGTCCTCCGGCACTGCCACACTATCGCGTTGTAGACGGGCCTTCCGGTCCGGCGGTCCCACATGACCGTAGTCTCGCGCTGGTTCGTGATGCCTATCGCGGCTATTGACGCCGGGGGCACTTTGCGCAGGACTTTCTGGATAGAATCATTGACGCTCTTCCACAGGTCGGCCGGGTCATGCTCCACCCATCCCGGGCGGGGAAAATGCTGCGGAAATTCCTGATAAGCGGAAGCGACTTTTCTGCCCTTCCTGTCATAGACGACGGCTCGGCTTCCGGTCGTTCCCTGGTCTATGGCCAGTATGTAACGCATAGATAGACTCCTGCTAGTGGATAGTGTATAGTGGATAGTAAGTCTGACTGACTTTTACTATTCACTATGCACCATTCGCTACACTCTCTTCTCCGTCCATTTTAATATCTCCGCGAAGACCTTCTCTCTTCCCAGTTCTATCGAAAGCGCGTGACGCATTCCGGGTAATTCTACGAGTGTTTTGTCGGCGGCCGCAAGGCCCTTGAATACCTTCCTCGCCGCCTCGGGATCGACTATGGTATCGTCGCCGGCTACAAGGAAGAGCACCGGTACCCCTATCTTGTTCTTTATGAAGCGCGCGCGAAACTGCGCCGCCAATATGTCGAATATCTCTCCCGCCGGGATGGAACGATATTCGCGCGGGTCCTGGTCCAGCCGTCTCCTGTAATCGTCATCGCGCGTACACATCGAAGAATCGAACGGCAGTTTAAACCGTCTTTTCTTGTCGTGGACAAGGCATGCCAGCATCTTCAACCTGTCCATGAGCGCCGGCTTGTATCTGTTCGCGAATGCCGGCGAAAGGCAGATAAGGCCGTCGAAAGGATCGGACCGGACGCAAACAAAGAGGAACGAGACTAGCGCCCCCATGCTCTCGCCGACCAGGAAGACCTTTTTCGCTGGGTTTTCTTTTGAAGCTATATCATAAAGACGCAGGATCTTTTCGGAATAATCGCGAAAACTGTTCGGGCTGTCATCCGGCACGCCATGCGGATCAAAATCCTTAAGATCGATCGCATAAGAGGCTATGCCGTTCAACAGGAAAAAGTCGGCCATGGCCTCCCATCTTCCGCTGTGGGCGCCGATACCGTGGACCAATAAAAATACCGCCCTTGGCGAAGGCGGCCTCCATTGCCTGTAACCGATATCCATATTCTTTTCGTTACGCATCTTCATGATCGTTGCCTTCGTAAGAAAAGGTTTGCAAGATCGGGATTCTTGACCAGGCTGCCATAATGGAAGATGGTGCATGCGAAACCGCCCGAACTCTCGGCCAGGCGGAATTCTTCTTCAAGTATCTTAGGCGAGCCGGCCAGTTTATAGGCCCCTACCCCTATATTCACCTTGTTAAAATTTTTGGTCTTCGTCCTGGCAGCCGCTATCCAGTCATTGAACTCCGAAGGATCCGGAGAGTAGTCCATTACGGTCACAAAATCTAAAAGGCCGCGATCGAGCCAGGACGGCCAGTCCTGGAAGGCCTCATGGTAAGCGCGCGAATACGGCATGCATCCCGTCGCGGATATCTGTATGCGGGGACGGATCCCGCGCGCCTTGAGCGCAAACAGCTCCATGCATTCCGTCACCTGGGCGCGCTTCCAATCCTTCCATGCCCTGTCACCTTCTTCGATCTTTTTTATGCCGGTAGCTCCTTTGAAACGAGTTATATTCGTCTTAGTATATCCGTAAAACGGTTTCTCGTCCGGGTATCGGACATAATCGAACTCGATCCCGTCCAGTTCCGGATACGCGACAAGGATCTCTCCTACCATATCGCAAAGGTCCTTACGGACGCGCATATCGCCGGGTTCGAGAAAATATTGTTCGTCTATCTCATAATCTTCGAGGCGCTTCTTCCTTTTAGCATTCCTTGTGAGTATGCCGGTCCCGTATTTCTTAAGAAGGGGCGCGTCTTTATTTTCGCCCAGGCTCAGCATGTTGAGCCAGGCATGCACTTCGATGCCGGCCCGGTGAGCTTCTTTGATGAGAAGACGCAAAGGGTCCTGGGAAATATTTTTCATGGAAACCCTATACGGGCTTGGATCTGCGATCCTGGACGGAAAGTAAGCCTGGTTGGCGCGATAGGTCTGCACAAAGAGAATATTGACGCGGCCCTTCTTTGCGAAGTCGAGCAGCTTATCTATATCCGCCCGGCGAGCGAGCACCGAGGGCTCCTGTATCATGCTGACAAAGAGGCCGCGACGGGGAAGGCTTTCGCTTTGCGCAGGCTCCGCCAGGAGAAAGAGGACGCACAGGACATAAAAACCGATTCTATTTACAGCCATCTTCTGCGCTTAAAGTAGTATAGCATGAGACTTGTGATTATAAGCATGGTGGCGATGACACCCGGATAGCCCATCCTATGTTCCAGTTCCGGCATATGTTTGAAATTCATGCCGTATATACTCGCTATAAGGGTCAGGGGCATCATGATGGTGGTAATAACGGTGAGCGTCTTCATTACCTCGTTCAGGCGGTTGGAGACGAGCGATACGTATGTTTCCATGGCGCCGGTTATGACATCGCGCGAAGTACCGATAATATCATTCAGCCTTACGAGATTGTCAAATATGTTCCTGAAATATATGACATTTGACGGTGAGATAAGTTCGAAATCGCCGCGGGCCACGCTGCTTACTATATCCGCCTGGGGCCCCACGGTCCTTCTTAAATACATTATATCGTTCTTCAGGAGGTATATCTTTTTGAGCGTATCCTGAGTGGCGCTCTTGAACAGCTCATCGCTCATTTCGTCAACAAAAGAATCGAACTTCTGTATTATCGGGAAATAACTGTCTACGCATGAATCAAGGACGGCATAGAGCAGCATGTCCGCGCCGTTCATCATGATGGGAGACTGCCTCTTGAGCCGTTCCTTGCATATGGCGATAGTATCTAGGGGACTGCTGTGAAAAGTGATAAGGAAATTTTTCCCCAGGCAGCAATCGAGTTCCGCGGTCTTTACCCTGCCCGCTCCGTTAGCGTTCATCGGTTCAAGGGAGAACATTATGAGGAAGAGATAATCTTTAAACTTCTCTATCTTCGGGCGGGCATTCGGCATGATGAAATCTTCGATAGTAAGCGGGTGGAGGTTAAAGGCCGACGTGAGGAAATCTACGTCGGCATCATCCAGGTCGGGAAAATCTATCCAGACAAGCGAACGCGCGTCAGCCAACGCTTCGGTTATCTCCTTGGCGCTTAGATCGGTCTTCAGTCCCCTGTCGGGATGATAAAGAAAAGATTCGTACATATGAATAGTATACACATCAAGCGGCGGATTGTCCAAAAAATCATACGTCCGGCGCTATTGCACCTCATCGGTAGGCCGCTTATACATCATCCCTTCCAGCACATCCTTGTATTTCAGGAAGGCGGCGCAGACTTCCGGGTCGAATTGCGTCCCGGCATTTTTTTCTATCTCAGCTATCGCTTCTTTAAAACTTTTCTTGGGCCTGTACGGCCTGTCGGTCGTCATAGCGTCAAAGGCGTCGGCAACGGCCACTATCCTGGCAAGGAGCGGTATCTGCTCACCCTTCAATCCCATCGGATATCCGGTCCCGTCATAACGCTCCTGGTGATAAAGCACCACGTCCTTCACCTCCGTTAAAAAATCGATGCCTTCTATTATTTTGGCGCCGCGCTGAGAATGCTTCTTTATCTCTTCAAAATCTTCGGGAGTGAGGTTACCTTTCTTCAGGAGCGAGCTGTCGATGTAGATCTTGCCTATGTCGTGCAAAAAACAGCTGTAACGCAGCTGCAGTATCTTATCGTGGGGAAGATGCATGGACTTCGCGATGAGGAGGGCATACTCCTGGACCCTGCTTACATGTTCCTTTGTATATGAATCCCTCTCTTCTATGGCGTTCGTAAGGGCCACGACCGATTCGAGGTGCGCCTTCTTCTCTCTTGTAAGCGATATCTGCAGCTCTTCGATCTTCCTCCTGATCGACCTCCTCAGCAATTCAAAGGCTTTTGCGAGGTGCCCTATTTCGTCGTTCGCCCTTACATCGATAGGCTTGTCATAATGTTCCGTCTCGAGATCCCTTACCGCCTCACTCAGTTTCTGTATGGCGGATACCAGGGCGGTGACGAGCTGGTAGCTTATAAAAGCTACGATCAAAAATCCCACGAGGCATATTATTATTATGGCGGCAAGCTCTTCGCGAAGCACGTCGAGATAAGAGTCTATCTTATAATTGACCTCTACGATCACCCGCCTGCTTTTGGACGGGAGAAATCCGCCCGGCGCGTATGCCGACAGCCACATCCCATCCTTATCCTTGTAGATGCCCGTCACCTGCGCCAGACCCGAGGAGAGAGCCTCTTTGATCACCGGCCTCATCTCATACGCGGTACCCGTTAAAAAAACCGGATCGCTCGTCACGACCATCAGAAGCCGGTTCTTTGACGCTACATATATATTTATAGAGCTGTCGATATTATTTATCATCTTTATGCTGCGCAGGAGCGTCGAATATTTCTCATAGGCGAGTTTCGGGTCTTTCGACGACGAATTGAACAGATCGAATTCTCCTCCGGATGGCGACGAGTCATCGCGCCTGATATTCTCAGAGTTTTCCAGGATAAATGCGATGACCTCGGGGGGCGTAACTGCCACGATGGTATTCGATATGTTCTTGATAGAATCCCCCAGCATCATCACGATGCGGGCCTTCGAGAACTGGAAGGAAAGATTGCCGAGAACAGCCGTGATCAGAAAAAGGCAGAAAAGGATTATGCCCAGTATTTTGAATTTAATGCTATTCTGCACTGTCGGCTTTTCCATTTATCGGGCAGTTCCTTTATGGTTGTTCCTGGCAAGCCTGGAAAAAAATACAAGGATCGGGGCGATAAGAAGCACATATACCGCAAAGAGCGGATAGAAGAACGCCGCCGCCATGGCGATTATGGCTATTGCCGGAAATACCAGCAATCTCTTACTCTCTGCCCTGATATACGACTCCGGGACATCTTCGTCCACCAGCCGGCGCTCCTTTGTAGCGTATGCCCAGCTTGCGTAATTGAGGAGCCCTACTATGAACATATTTGAAGCCATAAGCAGCTCCGCGAGCCAATCTTCGGGAAACTTATTTACAAGAGACGAGGAGAACGGGATGAGGGCTATGAACATCAGCGTTATAATATTTATCCATAAGTGGTTACGGTCCGTGTGCTGGATGTAACGCGCCTGGTTGTGGTGGACGTACCAGAGATATCCCAGCGTCACAAAGACTATCATGTATAGGATTATATCCTGGAAATATCCTGTAAGGAATTGCTCGAGGGTCACGCTCTTGTAGAGGCCCATCTCGTGCGGCACCCTGATGTCCAATACAAGTATGGTCATGACGATGGCAAAGACGCCGTCTATCAGGGCGCTTATACGGTGAGGAAGGGTTTTATCCTGCATCATGTTCATGGCGTATCCCCTTTGTCATAAGTCTCTATCCTGTTCCGCCCGAGTTCTTTTGCCTTGTAGAGGGCCTTATCTGCGTAAGTGATAAACTCGTTTTCGCTCGTGGCCTTCTCGCCCGCGAAAGAAGCTATCCCCAGGCTCACGGTGATCTTCAGTTCCTGGTCCAGGATCACAAACTTATTGACCTCGACCTTCGACCTTATGCGCTCGGCCACCCGCATGGCTCCTTCATTGACCTTAGCCAATAATCTGGCTCCGGCCGCTTCGGCGCCTTCCATGGCCGTCATGGGCAGCAGTATGGCGAACTCTTCGCCTCCGTAACGCGCGATAATATC
>JAQURV010000071.1 GCA_029004355.1 Candidatus Omnitrophota bacterium | reverse complement strand
GAGAGTGATATGGAAGAGCTGAAATTGCCGCAGAAGGTCGCGCGTCTATTGCGGGAGTTTACGGACCGTGCGCAGGAGATCTACCGCGAAGAACTGATCTCTGTGATCCTTTACGGAAGCGCCGCGAGCGGTGAATTCAGCGCGGCGCATTCTAACGTCAATCTGGTGGTCGTCCTGAAAGAGACGGGCCTGGCGAGCCTCTCTAAGATCGCCCCGCTATTAAATAAAGGCAAGCTCCGGGCGTTCAACATAGTCTTCTTTACGGAAAACTATATCAAAAACTCCGCAGATGTATTCCCCATAGAGTTCCTCGATATAAAAGAGAACCACAAGATATTGTACGGTAAGGATGTGGTTTCGGGGCTAGATATCGATATTAAAAACCTACGGTTCCAATGCGAGCAGGAGTTGAGATCGAAGATCATTAATATAAAGAAGGCTTATCTGGCTAGCGTGGACAGCCCTGACCTGGACAAACTGCTTTTGAAATTTTTTACGTCATCCCTCCATATCCTGCGTAACGTCCTGAGGCTTAAGAGCGGTAACGCCGTCTATCGCAAAGAGGATATCTTAAACGCGATCTCGGCAGGATTTCATATCGATACCGCCGGTATGCGGAAGATATTGGAAGCCAGGGGGGCGGGTAAGAGGCTGCCGAAAAGATCGGCCGCGGAGCTTTTTAATTCATTCGTCGCCGACCTTGAGAAGATCTCCGACGAAGTAGATGGTCATAAGGGCTAAATGACGAAGAAGATCTTCTTCATATTGGTACTTTCAGCCCTGGCATGCGCGTATTGCGCGGCCGCCGAAAAGGTGCCTGAGCCTGCCGGGTGGGTAAACGACTTCGCGAACGTCATCTCTCCGGACTACCGCGACAAGCTGGAGGGCCTGATCGGGGACCTGGAGGCGAAGACCGGCTCGGAGATAGCGGTTGTGACGGTCTCCTCGATCGCGCCTTACGATGAAAAAGAATACGCGCGGATGCTCTTTGATAGCTGGAAGCCCGGGAAGAAAGGGAAGGATAACGGTCTTTTGCTTCTCGTGGCCATTAAAGAGAGGCGATGGCGGATAGAGACCGGTTATGGCGTCGAGGGCATATTACCCGACGGCCTCTGCGGACGGATAGGGCGCGATCATATGGTACCGTACTTTAAAGACGGTGATTACGGAAGAGGCCTATATAATGGCGCGCTGGCGCTGGCCGGTGTGATCGCCGGGAATTCCGGGGTCAAGCTCGCGGCCGCGGGCGAATCAGAAAGCGCCGGTTCCCCGGCAAGCTCGCAGGATCTTCCGCCGCAGGCTGCGGAGCTCCTCGTGAGCATCTTCTTATTTCTATTCTTCTTTGTCTGGAACCTGCCCTGGCCGATATTCATAGGGCTTCCATTTACGTTATTTTTTGCGTTCGCTGCTTATCAGGATTCATTAGCGGCGGCCATCTCGATGATAGCGGGATATGCCGCATCCATGATCTTCAGGTATTCTTACTGGAAAAAACTCCCGCCGGGGAAGAAGCGCAGTTTCTTCGGGACCCAGACGTACGGCGGAACGCGTTCCGCGGGCTCCTGGGGAAGCGGTGGTTTCGGCGGGGGAGGATTTGGCGGCGGGGGCGGTTTCGGCGGGGGCGGCGGCGGGGGCGGAGGAGCCGGCGGCGGATTTTAAAAGAAAGGGGTAACCGATGAAAGGCTTTTGGATAGGCTTAGGGGTTGTTACGGCAGTCGTAGTCATAGCTTTTATTTCGACCTATAATAATATCATTTCAAAACACGAAACGGTTTCTGCCAAATGGGCGCAGGTCGAGAACCAGCTCCAGAGGCGGAACGACCTGATACCGAACCTTGTCAATACGGTCAAGGGGTACGCCGCGCACGAAAAGACGGTCCTGGAAGATGTTACGAAGGCGCGTTCTCAATGGGCTAACGCCGGCACTATAGACGAAAAAGTCAAGGCCGCTTCGGGCATCGATTCCGCGCTGGCGCGCCTTATGGTAGTCGTCGAAAATTACCCGACGCTAAAAGCCGACCAGACATTTTTGCGCCTTATGGACGAGCTGTCCGGTACGGAAAACCGGATAGCGGTTGAGCGGATGCGTTACAATGAGGCTGTCCAAGGCTATAATATTACGGTAAGGGTCTTCCCGGGCAACATGGTTGCCGGGATCTTCGGCTATAAGCCGGCGACGACATACTTTAAGGCAGAGGACAAGGCGCGGAGCGCCCCGGAAGTTAAATTTTGAATAAGGAACGGCTCATGCGAAAGAGATGGTTGACTATGGCCGTAATATTGGCGGTCATAATAATTTTATCCTTATCCAAAGATCTCATCATCAAGATCTTCGTTGAAAAAGGGGTCAGGGCGGCAACCGGGCTTAATATGGGTATCAGGTATTTTCATGCCGGGATATTCCGGAGCGCGGTCAGCATAAGGGGCCTAAGGATATATAATCCTCCTCAATTTAAAGACGTGGTCATGGCCGATCTCCCCGAGATATATGTCAGTTATGATCTGCCGGCTATCTTAAGAGGCAAGCTGCATTTGCGCGTCCTTCGTATACATTTAAAAAAATTTGTAGTGGTCAAGAACGCCGCCGGGGAACTGAACCTGAATGCGCTGAAGGTCGTAAAGGCCGGAGGGGCGGGGGCGGTTTCGGCGGGAGCGGAAAAAGGAAGCCCTCCGAATATCCTGATAGATAGCTTCGAGCTGAAGATAGAAAAGGCGTACTATAAAGATTATACAACGCCGGGCAAGCCCTCGATACGGGAATACGCCGTCGATCTAAACGAGCGCTACAGCGATGTAGACGATCCTTATGCCGTTGTCAGCATTATCGTGGTAAAGACGCTATCCAGTACGTCGATAGGCAGTCTGGCAAGTTTCGACACCGAAGCTCTCAGGAGGAATGTTGTGCAGAGCCTCTCGTCGGCGCATGATATGGCCGGGAAAGCGGTCGGCGCGATCGGGGACATCTTCAAAGATACGCTAAGACCGGATAAGAGATGACCGCGGATACGCAGAAGAACGCTATAAAATGGTACTATAAACCTGTAGGGATACTGGTCCTTATCCTTGCGGCGGGGCCTTTTGCTATTCCCTTTGTGTGGCTCAGCCCGGCATTGAAGAAGTGGCATAAGATAGTCATAATAGCCGTTCTTGCCGTTGCCACGATATGGCTGGTCAAGGCTACCGTCAGCATTTACCGTAACCTCCTGGCGCAGATGGCGCAGCTTACCGATGCCTATAATTATTGACGGCTGGAACCTTATCAGGAATCACAGGTCTGACATAGACGACGTCGACGGTGATTCGCTCGAATCTGCGGCCGCGCTCATAAATAGCCTCCATATTTTTCAGGGATCGCACAGAGACCCGATAATCCTTGTATTCGACAGCACGAACGAATATCTGGACATGAAATACACGAACACGGCAGGATTAAAGGTAGTGCCGGCGCGGAATGCCGATGATTATATAAAGCGATATATCGATAGAGTGCCTGAGAAGCAGCGGTCCAACCTGAGGGTCGTCAGTTCAGACAACGATATTTACTTTTATGCCAAGAGCGCCTATGCCGTGCCTGTCAAGAGCGAAGAATTCTGGGCCAAGCTCAAGAAGGTAAAGCCTTGACAATTTACGATATACTTGATAAAATCAGATAAATTATAATGAAAGAGGTGAGAAGATAATGCCGAAAGTCAGCGTTGGCGAGAATGAACCGCTGGAGAAGGCGCTACGACGTTTTAAAAAGAAGATAGAGATCGAAGGTATCCTTAAGACACTCAAGGCGAGAAAGCACTACGAGAAACCGAGCGAGCGAAAACGCCGCAAAAGAAAAATGGGATGGAAGGCATTCTGAAAAAAGCATCCATATTTCTAGCCGCGGTGATCCTGGCGGCGTCGATCTCCGCCCAAGTTTTTGCGATCGAACTTCCTGACGAGGCCGTTTCCAAGAAGGTGTTGGAAAATGGCCTCGTTATTTTTGTCAAAGAAAGCCTCCCTAAAAACCTTGTAGCTATCAATGTTAAGATAAGGGCCGGGTCGAGCCTTGAAGGAGAGTATCTGGGCTCCGGTATATCCCACTTAACCGAACATATGATCTTCAAGGGCACGAAGCGGCGCGGCCCGGGAGAGATCGAAAAAGAGATAAAGTCTTACGGAGGTTTCATAAACGGTTCCGTCAACCAGGACCTGACGGAATACAGCATCATCCTTCCCGCCGAGTATGCCCCCCGGGCGCTTTCCATCCTTGCGGATATGCTCCTCAACGCGACCTTCGACCGGGCGGAATTCGACAAAGAGAAAGAGGTCATCTTAAAAGAGCTGAGGCTTGCCAATGATGAGCCGCAGAACCTGCTCTTAAGGCTCCTCGATGAAACGGCATATCTCTACCACACCTACAAATACCCTCCGATAGGATATGAGAACAGATTCCGCGCCCTCAGCCGGGAAGATCTCCTAAAATACTATAACCGCATGTATGCGCCGAACAGGATGGCCATAGCTATCGTGGGCGATGTCAATGTCGACGATATCCTGGCGAAGGCGCAGGACGAATTCAAAAATTTCAGGCAGCCAAACTACGATGTGATAGGCTTAAGCCCCAGGGAACCCGCGCAGATAGAGAAGAGGTCCGCCCAAAAGAATATAGAGACCAACCTTGCGTATCTTGCGATAGGCTATCACTCGACGAGTGTCCTGAGCGAGGACCTTTTTGCGCTCGACCTACTTTCAATGATAGTGGGGCGCGGCGATAACTCGAGGTTAAATAGTTCTCTGGTCAAGCGCCAGAGATTGGCCCATATAATATCCTGCTGGAATCTGACGCCGCGCGACCCGGGCATGTTTGTGGTAACGGCGGTCCTTGATGCGGATAAGATACCGGGCGTCGAAGAGGCAATATACTCCGAGATAGCGAAACTAAGGAGCGGCGTTGTCATTGATGAAGAGCTCGAAGGCGCCAAGCGCATGGTGTTGGGCGATTTTATTTTCGCCCAGGAGACCCTTGATGCCCAGGCGGACAGCATGACTTCCGATTACCTGCTTACGGGGAGCCATGATTTTTCCAGGAGATATGTCAGAGGGATCCAGGCAGTCTCGGCTGAGCAGTTAAAGCGGGTTGCAAATAAATACCTGCGGAATGACGGCGCTACGGTGGTAACGATAGTCCCCGCGGATTTCACGGAAGAGCCGGAAGGAAAAAAGGTCTCTTCCGCCGATGAGTTGCCCGCCAGGACGCTCGTTCTCCCGAACGGGCTTAAGATAGCCATAAGGAGAAATGCGAAGACGCCGACCGTTTCAATAACGGCCGTTATGCGGGGAGGCCTTACGGCCGAGACAAAAGAGGATAACGGAATATCCAATTTCACCGCGAATATGCTTTTAAAGGGGACGTCGAAAAGACGCGAGGATCAGATCTCGGGCGCTATCGAGAAGCTGGGCGGCAGCATAACTGCGTTCAGCGGGTCGAACGGGTTCGGGATAACCGAGGAGTTCCTCGAACCGGATATCGATACGGCCGTTTCTATTCTCCGCGACATTCTTTCGGACTCGGTATTCCCGGAGGAGCAGCTCGAAAAAGAACGCGAACTTATCCTGGCGGAGATCCGCGAGGAAGAGAGCGATATTTTTGACAGGGGTTTTACCGCGCTCCGGAAAGAGACCTTCGGCGTCTCTCCTTATGCCTTTCGCGCTCTGGGCGAAGAGGTTGTCGTAAAAGCGCTTGCCCGGAAGGACCTCGTAAATTTCTACAAGAAATATGCGGTGCCAAACAATATGATAATCTCGATATCCGGCGACGTCGAACCGGACGCTCTCGCGGACAGGCTCGCGAAGGCGTTTTCCGGTCTGCAGGCGAAAGATCTGCCCAAAGAGGCTCGCAACCAAACGCCGCCCGGCAAAATAAATGTCAGAAGAATAACGATGGGGAAGGAACAGAGCCTCATTGCGCTGGGATTTATGACCACCGACGTAAAAGATCCCGATAAATATGTCCTTGATGTCCTCGGGTCGGTGCTCTCGGGCTACTCCGGCAGGCTCTTTAGCGCGCTCCGCGATAGAGACCCTCTTGCGTATACGCTTGGATCTTTCCAGAGACCCATGCTCGATACGGGATTCTTTGCGCTTTATGCAGCGACCAGCAAAGAGAATATCCCCGCGGCAGAGAAGGCCCTCATAAAAGAGATCGCGCTTATAGTAAAGGACGGCGTTTCGGAGGATGAGCTTATCCTGGCGAAGCGGGAACTTATTTGCGGCCGCGAAATAAAGATGCAGACCAACGGGTATTTTTCGCAGACGACAGCCATCGATGAAATGTACGGCCTGGGTTATGACAATATCTTTAAATACGAAGAGGGGATCGGTAAAGTGACAAAAGACGACGTGAAACGCGTTGCCGGTAAATATTTTGATCTCAACGGGTATTCGGAGGTCGTCATAACGGGCGAATGATGAGCCTGGTTGCCGAGTCCGGGCCATGGTGGTATAATCGTGACAGGAGAGTCGCGTATGGAGCCGACCAGAGAGGCTGTCGTTGCCGGGCAATTCTATCCGGGCACTGAAGATGCCCTGGCCAAAGAGATCCGCGGCATGATCGATCCTAAGGCCGCCAGGCGTGATTGCCTGGGAGTCGTCTCGCCGCATGCGGGTTATATCTATTCCGGCAATGTCGCGGGGAGCGTATTTTCCAGGATCAATCCCGTTCCGGTATATGTAATAATAGGCCCCAACCACACGGGGCTCGGACGGCCGTTCGGTATTTCGCAATGCCGGTCGTGGAAGACGCCCCTGGGCGAGGTCATCGTCGATGCGGCCCTTGCCGCGGCGATCAAAAAGAATTCCGGCCGCGTCGAAGATGACGACATCTCGCATAAATTTGAGCACTCCATAGAAGTGCAGCTCCCGTTCCTGCAATATCTGCATAAAGATTTCAGGATCGTGCCGATCGTAGCGGCCCATGCCGGGCTTTCCGCTTACAGGGAAGTGGGGGGCGCGATAGCGGAAGCGATCAAAGAAAGTTCTTTAGAGAAGAAGGTTGTTGTAGTCGCGTCGAGCGACATGACCCATTATGAACCGCAGGCCGAGGCCGCGAAAAAGGACAACGAGGCGATAAAGGCGATCCTTGCCCTGGATGAAAAGGCCCTGCTCGAGCGTATAGGGTCTTTCGGTATCAGTATGTGCGGGTACGCGCCCGTCGCTATAATGATCGCCGCGGCGAAGGCTCTCGGGGCCAAAAAGGCGGAGCTTGTAAAATATGCCACTAGCGGTGACGTTACCGGAGATACTTCTTCGGTAGTTGGGTATGCCGGCCTTATTATTTATTGAGATGAAAGCGAGGTAGATGGCTATGTTCAATTTCTTCAAAAAGAAGAAGACGGCGCTTGTGCTGGGCGGCGGATCCGCAAGCGGCATCGCCCACATAGGCGTATTGAAGGTCCTGGACAGGGAAGGAATGGCTTTTGG
>JAQURV010000070.1 GCA_029004355.1 Candidatus Omnitrophota bacterium | reverse complement strand
ATGAACCCGGACAGGATAGTTATCGGCGTGAAGTCTAAGAAGGCCAGGGAGCTTCTTATGGAGCTATACAAGCCGTTAAAGGCCCCGATCGTTGTAACCGATATTAAATCTGCCGAAATAATAAAGCATGCTTCGAATTCATTCCTGGCGACCAAGATATCTTTCATAAACGCGATATCCGATATCTGTGACAAGGTCGGCGCGGACATAATGGAGGTGGCCAGGGGTATAGGCCTGGACAGGCGTATCGGCAAAGAGTTCCTGAGCGCAGGAATAGGTTTCGGCGGATCATGTTTTCCAAAGGACCTCGCCGCATTTATACGGATCGCGGACAAAATAAGCTATGATTTCGGCATCCTAAAAGAGGTGCAGAAGGTCAATGAAAATCAGAGGGCGCTCCTGATAAAGAAGATGGAGACGCTTCTCTGGAACCTGCCGAAGAAGACTATAGGCATTCTCGGGCTCTCCTTTAAACCCGACACCGATGATATAAGAGAAGCGCCGGCCCTCGATATAATAAAGATGCTGCACAAAGAAGGCGCCAGGATAAGAGTTTACGACCCGCAAGCGATGGCCAGGGCCAGAAAGGTGCTCCCGGCCGGCGTAAAGTTCTGCAAGGACCCATATGCGGTAGCAAAGACCAGCGATTGCATCCTGCTTGCGACCGAATGGAACGAGTTCAAAGAGCTGGACTTTGGTAAGATAAGGCGTCTCATGAGGCAGCCGATAATTGTCGACGGAAGGAACATCTATGACCCGGCCGAGATGAAGCGGCTCGGGTTCACTTATGTGGGAATAGGGCGGAGGTAGATCATGATAGACGGCGTGAAAGTTAAGAAATTAAGGATCATTCCCGACGATCGCGGCAGGCTCATGGAGATATTGCGTAACGACGATGATATCTTCGAGAAGTTTGGCCAGGTCTATATGACGACCGCCAGGCCCGGAGTGGTCAAGGCATGGCATTATCATAAGAAGCAGGACGACAACTTTACCTGCGTCCACGGGAAGATGAGGCTCGCCCTCTATGATGCGCGTCCCGAATCCCCGACATATAAAGAAGTCAACGATTTTGTCATAAGCCTGGAAGAGCCGATGCTCGTGCATATCCCCAAGCATATATATCACGGTTTCAAATGCGTGAGCGATACCGAAGCGCTCGTCATAAATACGGTGACGAAGCCGTATGATTACAAAGATCCCGACGAATACAGGGTAGACGCTTACGATAACGACATCCCGTATGATTGGAGGAAATAAGATATGAAGGGCCTGAAGGGCATAATACTTGCCGGCGGTTTAGGTAAACGGCTGCATCCATTGACCAAGATCACCAATAAGCACTTATTGCCCATCTTTTCAAGGCCTATGATCTACTACCCCATCCAGACGCTCGTCGATGCCGGGATCGAAGATATCCTTATCGTAACAGGCGGAATGCATGCCGGTGAGTTTTTAAGGCTCCTGGGCAACGGCAAAGAGTTCGGGCTCAAGCATATAAATTATACATATCAGGAAGGTGAGGGCGGGATCGCGGAAGCGCTGCGGCTCGCCGAGCATTTCGCCGAAGGCAGCAGCATAGTCGTGATCTTAGGCGACAATATAATAGAAAAGAATATAAAGGATTCGGTAAGCGGTTTCATCAAGCAGAAGACGGGCGCCAAGATCTTATTGAAGGAGGTCGAGGACCCCGAAAGGTTCGGCGTACCTGAGCTTGAGGGGGATAAGATAGTAGGGATAGAAGAGAAGCCGAAGAAACCCAAGTCGAAATATGCCGTGACGGGCATATACATGTATGATAACAAGGTTTTTGATATTATTAAGACACTGAAACCTTCCGGCAGGGGAGAACTTGAGATAACGGACGTCAATAATTCCTATATAAAGAAGGGCGAACTGACATATAGTATTCTGGACGGCTGGTGGACCGACGCAGGGACGTTCGAATCGCTTTTGAGGGCGAACAACCTTGTGGCGGAGAGAGAAGGAGGCAATGACAAATGACAAAATCCAAATGACAAATGAAATCCAAAATCCAAATCTCAAAATATAAGTTTTGATATTTGAAGATTTGAAATTCATTTGACATTTGAGCTTTGACATTTGACATTTAAGAGTTAACTATGAAAAGACTGTTGATAACCGGCGGGGCCGGATTCATCGGTTCCAATTTTATCAGGCATATACTGAATAAGTATGACGACTATCGTATCGTCAATCTGGATAAATTGACTTATTGCGGCAACCTGGAGAACTTAAGAGATTGCGAAAAGGATAAGCGGTACAAATTCGTAAAAGGCGATATCGCCGACGAGAAGCTGGTCGGCAAACTTGTCAAAGGCTGTGATCTGATCGTGAATTTTGCGGCCGAGACTCACGTCGACAGGTCGATCATCGATCCCCATAGTTTTGTACGGACAAATGTTTTCGGCACCCACATCCTTCTTGAAGCGGCAAAGGCGAACGGCGTCGGGCGATTTATCCATATTTCCACCGATGAAGTATACGGCAGTATAGAGAAAGGTTCTTTTAAAGAGGACGACCCGCTCCTGCCCAACAGCCCCTATTCGGCGGCAAAGGCCGGAGGGGATCTTCTTGCCAGGTCTTATTTTATTACTTTTAAACTCCCCGTCATAATAACGAGAAGTTCCAACAATTTCGGGCCGTACCAGTACCCGGAAAAAGTGATACCTCTCTTCATAACTAATGCGCTGGAGAATAAGCCCCTGCCGCTTTATGCGGACGGCATGAACGTAAGGGACTGGCTGTTCGTCCTCGATAATTGCGAGGCTATAGACATGGTGATGCATAAGGGCCGTCCCGGCGAAATATACAATATAGGCGGCGTAACCGAGATAACCAACCTTGAGCTTACGCATTCGATCCTGCGGATACTGGGGAAGAGCCGGGGCCTCATAAAGTTTGTCAATGACAGGCCGGGCCACGACAAGCGCTATTCGCTGGATATAGCCAAAACCAGGTCCCTGGGCTGGAAACCCAAACGTGATTTTCAGGACAGCCTGGAGGCAACTATAAAGTGGTATATCAAGAATGAAGCGTGGTGGAGGCGGTTGGTCAAATGCCGGAAAAACATCCCCGCCTGGAACGCTTCGCGCGGGGCGGGATCCCGCCCAAGATGAAACCGATGGCGGGAAAAGTATTAATAACCGGCTCGGGCGGGATGCTTGGCACGGATCTTTCCAAAGAATTGAGCTTGGATTACGCGGTCTGGGGAACCGATCTGGTCGCAAGCAGTAAGTCACAGGCCGCAAGTTTTTTTAAGTGTGATATAACGGATAAGGAAGAGGTGTCCAGCGTTCTTTCGAAGATAGGGCCGGATGTCGTGATCCACGCTGCCGCGTGGACGGATGTGGATGGGTGCGAGCTCGACGGAGCGAAGGCGCGCGCGATCAACTCCGGGGGGACTGAGAATATTGCGCTTGCGTGCAGGGCCACCGGAGCGATCCTTATCGTCATAAGCACGGATTTCGTATTCGACGGAAAGAAGAAGGAACCGTATAAAGAAACGGATAAACCGGGGCCGCTCAATATCTATGCCGGATCGAAACTGGAAAGCGAGGAGGCGGTAAAGAAGGTCCTGAAGGACTATTTTATACTCCGGACCAGCTGGCTTTACGGCAAGAACGGAAAGAATTTTGTCGATGCGATCCTGGACAAGGCGAAAAAGGAAACCCTGCTGAAAGTAGTCGATGACCAGGTCGGGTCCCCGACGTATACGAAAGATTTTGCGAAGGCGATCCACGTTTTGTTAGATAGGGCGGTCGCCAGGTCGCCAGGTCGCCAGGTCACAGGTTCCGGGATATACCACGTCTCGAATTCCGGAAGCGTTTCGTGGTATGAATATGCAAAAGAGATCCTGCGGCTCTCCGGCTCCGATACAAAAATTTTAGCGATCTCATCGGAAGAGCTCGGCAGGCCGGCGAAACGGCCGGCGATGTCGGTGCTGGACAATTCTAAATTTACCGCGTTCACAGGATACAAGATGCGACCATGGACGGCCGCATTAAACGAGTATTTATCGAAAGGGCCTACTTCGCTCTTCCGTGGTTAGGCTGTGGTAGAGCTTCGTAGGGCCAATTCCTGCGAAGCCATACCTCGGTTAGAGCGTTGGATGGCGAAGCAGAAAGGGAAAGGCTATGCTGAATAAACTGAAAGAGAAGATATCGAATCGTAAAGCCAGGATAGGCATCATCGGATTGGGCTATGTCGGCCTGCCGCTTGCCCTGACATTCGTCAAGAATGGCCTAAGGGTGAAAGGCATAGACATAGATAAGGACAGGATCGCGCGGCTGAATAAAGGCCAGTCGTATATCCTAGACGTCACCTCGTCGGAGATAAGAGAGGCGATGAAGGACGGCGCTTTCAGCGTTACAACCGACTTCAGCTATATAAGATCACTCGACGCGGTTATCATATGCGTTCCGACGCCCTTATACAAGACGAGAGAACCCGATGTTTCGTATATTGTGGCAGCGGTCGATAACATAAAGAAGTATATGAAGCGCGGCCAGCTGGTGGTATTGGAGTCGACCACTTATCCCGGCACCACCGAAGAGGTGATGCTTCCCATATTGGAATCGGAAGGTTTGAAGGAAGGGAAGGATTTTTATCTGGCGTTCTCCCCGGAGAGGGTCGATCCGGGCAATCCGAAGTATGACACAAAGAATACGCCCAAGATAATAGGCGGGATATCCAAAAACTCCACTGAAGTAGCGAAGCTTTTGTATGAGCAAGCGATCGATACGGTCGTGGCCGTATCATCCAGCAAGGTAGCCGAGATGGTGAAGCTCCTCGAGAACACCTTCAGGATCGTCAATATAGGACTGGTCAACGAGATAATGCTGATGTGCGACAAGCTCGGCATCAATGTGTGGGAAGTCATAGATGCGGCAAAGACAAAACCGTATGGTTTTATGCCTTTCTATCCCGGCCCGGGCGTCGGCGGTCACTGCATCCCCGTGGATCCCATATATCTTTCATGGAAGGCGAGGATGCACGGGTTCGAGGCGAGGTTCATCGACCTGGCCTCGCAGGTCAATTCGGAGATGCCTCATCATGTCGTGGCCAAAGCAACCGAGGGCTTGAACGACCAGCGCAAATCTTTAAAGTGTTCTACGGTCCTGGTCGTAGGCGTCGCTTACAAGAAAGACGTGAAGGACCTGCGCGAATCCCCCGCCCTTGAGATAATAGATCTTTTGGTGAAGAAAGGCGCGATCGTCTCCTATCATGACCCTTATCTGCCGTATCTTAAGATCGGCGGCATAAACTTAAAGAGCGTCCCGTTCGACAAAAATGCATTCAAAGATTCCGATTGTGTTATCATAGTGACGGACCATTCTAACGTCGATTATAGGTTCATTGCCAAAAATTCAAAATTGGTAGTAGACACAAGAAACGTCCTGAAAGACGTGAAGAACAAATCCAACATCGTGAGGCTATAATGGCGCATTACCTTGTTACGGGCGGGGCGGGTTTTATCGGTTCGAATATCGTCGAGGAGCTTGTAAGACGCGGCGAGCGGGTGCGGGTCCTCGATAGTTTTATTACTGGCAAGCGTGAGAATCTCAGGCCCTTTGCGGGACGCGTCAAGGTCATAAAAGGCGATATCAGGGATAAAGGCGCCCTTAAGAGAGCGTTGGCAGGCATCGATTATGTGATCCATCAGGCGGCCCTGCGCTCCGTTCCTAAATCAGTCGACGACCCGTTCACTACGAATGAGATAAACGTTTTCGGCACGCTGAATCTGCTGATGGAGGCAAAGAAGGCGGGGGTCAAGAGGGTTGTCTATGCGTCCTCCAGCTCTGTTTACGGCGACGCCAAGCATTTCCCCCAGAGGGAGACGGATATGGTCTCTCCGATCTCGCCTTACGGCGTTTCAAAACTGGCCGCGGAGAATTACTGCGTTACATTCGCCAAGACTTTCGGGCTGGAGACGGTCTCTTTAAGGTATTTCAATGTCTTCGGTCCCAGGCAGAACCCCGATTCAAAATATTCCGCCGTAATACCGGCCTTCCTCTTCACTATGGCGAAGGGCGGGTCTCCGACAGTGGATTGGGACGGCAAGCAGTCGCGTGACTTTACGTATGTGGCGAACGTGGTCCAGGCGAACCTGCGCGCGTGCGTCGCTAAAAAAGTATCCGGAGAGGTATTTAACGTGGCGTGCGGTTCTACGGCGTCCGTAAACGACATCGTAAGGATGCTCAATAAAATATTAGGTACGGATATAAAAGCAAAATATGCGCCGAAGAGAAAAGGCGACATCCGGAAGACTTCTGCTGACGTCAGGAAGATGAAGGCGCTTCTGGGGGTACGGGATATCGTCGGTTTTGAGGAAGGCTTGGAACTGACGGTGAAATGGTTCAGGGATAGATGAGAAAAAAAGTTCTTATTATGGGCGGCGCCGGTTTTATCGGTTCGCACCTTTGCGACCTTTTCATAGCGAAGGGCTGCCAGGTCATCTGCATGGACAATCTCATCACCGGCAAGATCGGGAACATAAAGCATCTTCTCAAGAACAGGGATTTTGAATTTATCAGACATAATGTTTCCGAATATATCGATATTAAAGGCCGGGTCGACTACATTCTGCACTTTGCTTCACCCGCCAGTCCGATCGATTATTTAAAGTATCCTATACCGACATTGAAGGTGGGCTCGCTTGGGACGCATAATGCCCTGGGCCTTGCCAAGGTAAAAAAAGCGACCTTTCTTCTCGCCTCGACGAGCGAGATCTATGGAGACCCCCTTATCAACCCTCAGCGCGAAGATTACTGGGGCAACGTCAATCCCGTCGGGCCCCGCGGCGTATACGATGAGGCGAAGCGTTTCGCTGAGGCGATGACGATGGCCTATCACCGCTTCCATAAGGTCGATACCAGGATCGTCCGCATATTCAATACTTACGGCGAGCGGATGCGCGAAAGAGACGGCAGGGCAATACCTAATTTCATAAGCCAGGCGCTTGCGGCCAGGCCGATAACGGTTTACGGCGACGGTTCCCAGACGAGAAGCTTCTGCTATGTCTCCGATCTGGTAGGCGGCATATACAGCCTTTTGATGTCGCGCGAAGATGAGCCGGTGAATATCGGCAACCCCAACGAGATAACTCTTCTAAAGCTTGCCCGGATAATACTGAAGCTGACGGATTCAAAAAGCAGGATAGTATACAAGCCGCTTCCAGTCGATGACCCGAAAGTAAGAAGGCCCGATATCTCAAAGGCGAAGAAGATCCTGCGATGGAAGCCGAAAGTAGATCTCGACGAAGGCTTGGTAAAGACCGTCGATTATTTCAGATCGGTCAAGAAGGCTTAAATAGATGATAACGCTGGCTCAGATAGGCGTAGGGGCTTGGGGTAAGAACCACCTGCGGAATTTTTATTCATTCAGCGGCTGCAGGGTAAAGCGATGCTGTGACAGAGATCCGCGCGTGCTCAATGGTATAGCCGTCGATTATAAAGGCGAGATACGGTGCACGACGGATCCGGAAGCGATATTCGGCGACCGCGAGATAGACGGCGTCGTCATAGCCACGCTTCCGGAGACCCACGCCGAGAAGGCCGTAAAGGCGCTCGAGAGCGGCAAACACGTATTCATAGAAAAACCTCTTGCCATGAGCCTTAAAGAGGGCCTGCGCATACGCAAGGCGGC
>JAQURV010000069.1 GCA_029004355.1 Candidatus Omnitrophota bacterium | reverse complement strand
TGAGATATTGCCGCTCAGGACATTCTTAAGCTGCAATATCGCCATATTCTTAGACAGGTCTTTTAGTATGTTTTCATAATATGGCTTGGAGGCCTTCTCGTATTCTGCGAGTATCTTCCTGTTAGCGACGTTAAGTTCGGAGAATATATTCTCTATATTGGCTATATCGCCTTTTTTCAGGAGATCCGGCAGGGCCTGGGTCAGGAGCATATTCGCTACAGCATTAAGCAGTCTGTCTTCTGCCTTTTTTAGCTCTGAGTTACCCGCTTCTACTTCGCCATCCTTGATCTTATCCGTAGTCACTAACAGCAGCTTTATAGCGGCAAGTATCATCTTCTGGTCCCCCGCGGGGTTCTTTATTGCGCTGGCTAAGCGCATTGCCGCGTCTATCTCTTCCTTTCCGATTTGGCCTTCGGGCAGAGAGAGGGCCTGCTGGCCTAAGATGTTCTTTATTATGCCTTCGGTTGTCTCGGGGGTTCCCTTCTCTCGACCAAGGATATTGCTGTCCCCAAGAAAGGTCTTAAAGATACCCGATAGATCCTTACCGCCTGTGGATATATCTGCCGCGGGCAGGCCATAGAATGCATCGTCGTTCAACAGATCCGCGCTAAAGGGATCCACGGCCGGATTATTAATTATGCTATGACCGAGATCGCTAAGGCTTGTTATTCTGGACGGCGATTGCAATATATCGGAGGATTGGGGATTGCCGTATGAGTCAAAAACCTGCGCCGTCAGTACGCAATTAGAGTAATTTTCTGTCAAGAATATTACGATATCGCCGTTGTCCAGCGTGGTTATGTTACGTATATAACGTACCGCTCCTTTCACGCTGATCGGCGAGGCAAGCACTGCGCTCCCGGCTGAATCTAATATCTGAAATTTCATGTTATATTGTGAGGAGCCGTATTCTGTCCAGAAGACGGCAATATTACCGTTATCAAGTACTTTTACTTCGTCCACCCAAGGAACCGCGCCATTAGTCGTCAGGCCGGCTGGCGACTCAAATAGCATATTTCCGCTTGAGTCTAATACCTGGTATTTGATAAGATAATCCCCTGACTCATATACCGTCCAGAATACGGCAACATTACCATTAGCAAACACAGTCACTTTATCTATGTCCATATTGTAGATATAGCTCGTCGCCAGCGTTGTCGGTGAGTCAAACAATGCTTTTCCGTCCGAATCCAATACCTGAAATTTAAGGGCATGATTCATGGATGAGCTGTCTTCCCAGAATACCGCGATATTGCCGTTTTCCAACTCGGTAACGCTATACCGGCTAGCATAGGGATTATTGCTGATCAAGGTAGCGGGCAAGGCATATAGCGCCGTTCCGTCGGCATCAAATACCTGGAATTTCATACTTTCGTTAGAACCGGAATTCCCCTCTCTCCACAAAACGGCAATATTACCGTTGGAAAGGACCATCACTTCCGACGCGTAAGCGTATCTTTTTTCGCTCGCCAGGCTATTCGGCGAGTCAAACACTCCGTTCCCATTCGAATCGAATATCTGAAAGTTAAGGCAAGCCTTTGATAATTCTGACGTCTCCCAAAACACGGCCGTATTACCGTTATCAAGCGTCTCCACTCTTATCGTACCGGGGTTGGTGGTGGTTACCAGGTTCATCGGCGACGTAAGCAACACGTTTCCATTTGAATCCAATTTCTGGAATTTAAGCGATTGTTCATTGCTGAAAAATGGTTCTCCAAGCGGGTCCATCCCTTCCGGCGCGGGCGGCTCTTCATTCCAGAAGATGGTCATGCTGCCGTCGCTAAGTTTGTTCACGCCACAAACTTCCATGTGCGAAACATCGGTTGTTATGACAGATGGCGAGGTCGATAGCGTATTTCCATCCGAATCAAATGCCTGTGCTTTGAGGCACCACCCGTTACCGCCTGACGCGTCTATAGAATCCTCCCAAATAACAACGGTATTTCCGTTGTCGAGCGCAGTCACGCTATGCACATATCCATATGGAGTATTACCCGTTAAAGTAGTGGGCGATCCCAGCAGGGTATTACCGTTCGAATCGAATATCTGAAAATTAAGGCTATTTGCGCTGCTTTCTGTCCACACCGCATAATATTTGCCGTTTGCTGCATCGATCTTATAGTCTGAGAATTGGTTATTTACGGTCTTATTTATATATTCCTGTATACCGTTGCGTATATGAACCGGTATATCGGCAGGATTGGTGTTGCCCACAGTTATTAGCGTTGCAGCCAGCCGCGCGTTATTCTTCCCCTTAGAACTGCTCTGCTTTCTCTGCAATATGGGCACATTCGCGGCTTTTTCCTGCACCGCCGCCTTTAATTTATTCGTTGTCCTGCCCATGACAAATTCAGTAACGTTATCGAGGAAGGATCTCTTCGGGGTCTGCTGTTTAAGCATGGCCTCTGCCTGATATTTTGCCGCATTGAGATATCCCGGAGCAAAGACAGACGAAGAACTGCTGCTATAATGATCGCTGTTATCGTCTGAATATGGATAGACGGAAGGCGTATCGAGCATAAACGCAAAGACCGTTATAAAAATTACGAGCGAACTATCCAGCAGGTTACGCATATACCACTCCCTCTGCAACATGGCACAGAGCCAAAGCTGCATATGATGATTTACCTTTACATTCTCTTAATATAAGTATACACTATTTTTAGGAAATTGGCATAACATATGTTAAGCTTTTTTATTCTTAACTTATGGGATTGCTATGTTTTATGATGGGATCGTTTGGATGGATAAAGATTGTATATCGGAGTGTGTGCCTATGTTTTTAACTTCTAATTTCGGATCTATCTTCTTTAAAAGACCTTTCAGGACCTGCCCCGGCCCTATTTCGATGAAAAGTTTTATTCCGGACTTAGCGACAAGTTTTATCGATTCTTCCCAAAGAGTCTTGGAGTTCACCTGCGCGGTGAGATTATCCTTGATGATCGTCGGGTCGTTCTGCATATCGGCGTCGACGTTACTCACAAAAGAGAGGACCGGTTGGGATATCTCGATCTTCTCGATTGGATCTTTGAGCTTATCGCGCGCGGGCGTCATGAGCGAGGAATGGAATGGGCCGCTCACATCCAGCATAAGGACCCTCTTCGCGCCCTTCTCTTTAGCGAGGCTCGCGAACAGCTCAATATTGGTGGTCTTCCCGGAGACGACTACCTGCCCCGGGCAATTCAGATTCGCTATCTCGCATCCTATCCCTTTGCACAATGTCTCGACAGAACTTATATCCATCCCTATGACGCAGGCCATCTTGCCGGGATTTTTGCCCGACGCTTCTTCCATAAGCTCACCGCGCTTCTTTACAAGACTAAGCGCGTCCTCAAATTTCATACTGCCCGCCGCTACCAGCGCGGTATATTCACCAAGGCTCAGGCCCAGGCTGAACTTTGGAACGATCTGGCTGTAAAAAGAAGACGCTTGAAATGCTTTCAGGGCGGCAATGCTCGTAGTAAGTATTGCGGGCTGGCTATAACGGGTGGTCGAAAGCTCTTCCTTCGGCCCCTCAAAACATAATTTCTTTACATCAAACTTCAGAATGTCGTTGGCTTTGTCAAAAATTTCTTTGGCAGCAGGGTAATTCTCATACAGGTCCTTACCCATACCTACAAATTGTGCACCCTGCCCGGGGAATATTAGCGCGGTATCCATTATAGTATTTTGAAATTTGTTATTTGTGATTTATTTGTCATTTGGATTTTGTAATTTGAAGTTTGCAAATGTCTTGGCTCACCACTCAATAACAATCGCTCCCCATGTCAGGCCGCCGCCGAAGGCGTCGAGAAGCATCTTCTCGCCCTTCTTGATCCTGCCGGCTTTCACCGCTTCTACCAGAGCTACGGCACTCGATGCAGCGGACATATTGCCGTATTTTTCGATATTCAGATATATCTTTTCTTTTGTAAGCCCCATTCGCTTGGCCACCGCATTCAAGATGCGTATATTGGCCTGGTGAGGTATGACAAGGCTTATATCATCGCCTTTCAGCCCCAGAGGCTTTGTTGCCTCGAGGGCCGCGTCTGCCATTATCTTGACGGCGTGCTTAAAAAGTTCCGCGCCGTTCATCTTTATAAAATGAAGATTGCTTTCGATGCTCTTCTTCGTCGCGGGTATGCGCGAACCGCCGGCAGGAAGTTTTATAAGGTCCCCCTGTTTACCATTTGCGCCGAGATAAACCGACAGTATCCCGCCTTTTTCCACCGGCCCGAGGACAGCCGCACCCGCACCGTCGCCGAATAAAACACATGTGTTCCTGTCGTTCCAATCTGTTATAGCGGAGAGCTTTTCGGCGGCTATGATGAGGGCATGTTTATACGCCCCTGACGCGATGAACTCTTTCGCAATAGCCAGTCCGTAAATAAAGCCGGAACAGGCGACGCTTACATCGAACGCCGGCACCGTCCTGGCGCCTATCTTCTCCTGGACAAGGCACGCGGTCGCGGGAAAGAACATATCCGGAGTGATAGTCGCGACTATTATCAGGTCTATATCCGCGGCACTCAGCTTCGCGTCGGCAAGCGCACGCCTGGCCGCCTCAGCGGCCATGTCGCTAGTCGCCTCGTCCGGGCGGGCGATCCGGCGTTCTTTTATGCCGGTGCGCGTAGTGATCCACTCATCCGTAGTGTCGACCATCTTTTCCAGGTCTTTATTAGTCAGGACTTTTTCCGGCAGATATGCCCCCAGACCGATAATACCAACCTTCCTATTTGTGCACATTGTTAGTAGCTCTCCAGCTCTTCGACTATATGATTATTGACACCCTGCGTTATAAATTCACCTGCCACCCTTATGGCGTTCTTTATCGCTTTTGGCGTAGAAGACCCGTGGCTTATTATGCACCGGCCATCGACGCCAAGAAGCGGCGCGCCGCCGTATTCGTCATAGTCCATCTTCTTCTTCAGCCCTTTGAATGCTGAACTCGCCAGGGCCGCGCCCAGAGTGGCTATAACGCTCGCCTTTATCTCCTGTTTCAGGGCCTTGAAGATCGTATCGACGATGCTCTCCGAAACCTTCAGGATCACGTTTCCGACGAATCCGTCGCACAGGATAATATCCACCGTGCCGGCATAGACATCGCGGCCTTCTATATTGCCCACAAAGTTCAGTTTGGACTCGCTTAAAAGCGCATGCGTCTCTTTCACAAACTCCGTCCCCTTCGTCTCTTCTTCGCCTACATTGAGCAGGCCTACCGTCGGGTTGGATTTGTGCAGTATATATCGCGAGTAGGCATCCGCCATGATCGCATACTGAAATAGATGAATAGGCTTAGGGTCTATATTAGCTCCCACATCTATAATGACAGAGGCGCCGCCGAGGGTAGGGAGCGCTATGGCAATACCGGGCCTTTCGACGCCCGGGAGAAGCCTGAGGGAAAGCGTTGATGCGCAGACCACGGCTCCTGTATTGCCGGCGCTGACGAATGCGTCAGCCTCATTCTTCTTAAGTAATTCCAGCCCCATCACTATGGACGAATGCCGCTTCCGCCTGACCGAAAGGGCCGCGGGCTCATGCATCTCTATCTTTTCAGGCGCATGTATCACCTGTATCTTGTCGGAATGCCCGGGGTATTTTTTGAGCTCCCGGCCCACCAGGGCCTCGTCTCCTATAAGCACCAGATCGTATCCATACTCTTCCGTTGCCTGCACAGCGCCCGCTACTTCAACCGCCGGCGCGCCGTCGCTACCCATCGCATCGATCACTATCTTCATCTTACCCAACTCCTGTTATTTTTTCTTCTCTTGCTTTGTTTCAATAACAATAACCGGTTTGCCGTTGTAATAGCCGCAGAACGGGCACACCCTGTGCGGCAGCCGCATCGACTTACATTGCGGGCAGACCGAAAGATTAGCAGTGTAAACTTTGCTATTGGCGCCGCGCCTTTTATCTCTTCGCGATTTTGAATGTTTACGTTTAGGTAATGCCATTGTTCCTCCGATTTGTTGTTGTCTTAGCCTGATAAATCGTCCCGATCCGCCAAAGGCGGAGAGGGACTACATCTTCTTGATTATCCCGTACGTATCACGAGCTATCAGCAGTTCCTCGTTCGTAGGTATGATAAGAAACTTTGTCTTTCCGCCGACGACGCCTTTTAGTTCGGCGGCGACGCGCTTCATTATCCACGGATTATTTTCGCCTATTCCGGCGGTAAATATTACGGCGTCCAGCCCGCCCATCGCCGCCTGATATGCACCTATATATTTTTTGATCCTGTAAACAAAGATCTCGATCGCAAACCTGCATCGTTTTGCGCTTTGTGTTTTACGCTTCGCGCCTTTTAGTATGTCACGCATGTCATTGCCGACGCCGGATACGCCGAGAAGGCCGCTTTCTTTATTCAAAAGGTCGTTCACCGCGGCAAGCGTGAGCCCTTCCTTTTCCAGGATGTAGAGCACTACGGCCGGATCCAGGTCGCCGGAACGCGTCCCCATCACCAGCCCTTCAAGAGGCGTAAACCCCATCGATGTATCTACGGATCTCCCTCCGGAAACGGCCGTCATGCTGCAACCGTTGCCAAGGTGGCATGTAATAAGCTTGAGGCTCTTTAGCGGCCGCCGCAATACCTTAGCCGCCTTTTCCGAAACAAACCTGTGGCTGGTCCCGTGAAAACCGTATCGCCTAATGCCATACTTCGTATAATATTTAAACGGCAGTCCGTACAGGAACGCTTCCTGCGGCATCGTCTGATGGAACGATGTATCAAAAACAGCCACCTGCGGGATGCCTTTCAATATCTTTGAACAGGCCTTTATCCCTGAAAGCGACGGCGGATTATGGAGAGGCGCCAACTCACTATATTTTTCTACGGACCTTATGACTTTTTCGGTTATAAGCGTAGACTCCCTGAACTCCTCACCTCCGTGCACCACCCTGTGACCGATCCCGTCTATCTGGCTTGTAGATGCGATGGCGCCATGATGCTTATCGGTAAGTATGCTGACAATGATCTCGATCGCGGTGTGATGGTTCTCACAGCTGACCTTTTTGGTGCCAAAATCTTTACCGTCAAGCTGATGATGCAGGCTTGAGCCGGGCTGGCCAATGCGCTCGACCACGCCTTTTGCCAAAGAACGATTTTTTTTAATATCGAACAACTGATACTTTGCGGATGAACTGCCGCAATTTATAACTAAAATTAACATTATTCCTTCAACTTTCAAGCCCGGATCGCTGTTATCGCAACGGCATCTATTATGTCTTCCACGTCACAGCCCCGGGAGAGGTCGCTGGCAGGTTTCATGAATCCCACCAGGAGCGGCCCCACGGCCCTGGCATTGGCCAATCTCTGCGTAATTTTATACGATATATTGCCGGAGTTCAGATCGGGGAATATCAAAACATTAGCCTTGCCCGCGACTTCGCTGGCGGAACACTTTATGGCCGCAACCTCCGGAACGATGGCGCTGTCGACCTGGAATTCGCCGTCTATCAATATGCCGGGCGACGATTCTCTTGCGCGATCCACAGCTTCTTTTATCTTATCGACCAGGGGCCCCTCTGCGCTGCCGTGGCTTGAATAACTCAAAAACGCGACTCTCGGTGTCTTTCCGAGCAACTTTTTGAATAGATCTGCGTTCGACACCGCGATGCCGGCAAACTGCCTCGCGTTCGGTTCCGGGTTGACGCCGCAATCCGCGAACACAAAAGAGCCCTTCTCCCCATACG
>JAQURV010000068.1 GCA_029004355.1 Candidatus Omnitrophota bacterium | reverse complement strand
CTACAATTCATGGCGCTTGAATGAGCGTCACTACGGCGCTTTGCAGGGATTGAATAAATCCGAAACGGCGGCGAAATTCGGGGAAGAC
Source organism: Candidatus Omnitrophota bacterium (assembly GCA_029004355.1). Classification (GTDB taxonomy): domain Bacteria; phylum Omnitrophota; class Gorgyraeia; order 2-01-FULL-45-10; family 2-01-FULL-45-10; genus FEN-1322. The sequence goes on along the minus strand of JAQURV010000068.1, from coordinate 7,595 downwards.
CAGGTGCTCGTATGGCGGAGAAGCTACGATGTGCCCCCGCCAAAACTGGAGAAGAACGATCCGCGTTATCCCGGCAACGACCCGCGCTACAAAGACCTGACTTCTAAAGAACTGCCGCTTACCGAATGCCTCAAAGATACCGTGGCGAGGTTCCTGCCTTATTGGCACGATACGATCGCGCCGGCCGTAAAGAGCGGTAAGCGCGTGATAATAGCGGCGCACGGGAACTCTTTAAGGGCGCTTGTAAAGTATCTCGATAATGTATCGGATAAAGATATTGTAGGTTTGAATATTCCGACGGGACTTCCGCTCGTCTACGAATTGACAGACGATCTGAAGCCGGTCAAAAGTTACTATCTTGGCGATCCGGAAGAGGTCAAGAAGGCGATGGATGCCGTAGCTAACCAGGGAAAAGCGAAAAAATAGTGTATAGTGCATAGTGGATAGGGTAGCCAAACAATGGTAGCCCGCTTTACTACCCACTATTCACTAAGCACTAAAAGAGGAGCAAAGATGGTGAAAGTCAGAAGAGCGTTAATAAGCGTATCGGACAAGACCGGTCTTGAAGGCCTCGTCAAAGTCTTGAATAAGTTCGGAGTCGAGATATTGTCGACGGGCGGTACGGCTAAGGCCATAAGGACGCTGGGCATACCGGTGAAAGATGTTTCGGAGCATACCGGGTTCCCGGAAATGCTGGACGGAAGAGTGAAGACGCTCCACCCTAAGGTCCACGGAGGGCTTCTTGCCCTTCGCGAAAATAAAGAACATATGGATACGGTAAAGAAACATGAGATCGGACTTATAGATATGGTCGTAGTCAATTTATATCCCTTTGAAAGGACGGTCTCCAAACCGGGGGTGAAGCTGGAAGAGGCCATCGAAAACATAGATATCGGAGGCCCGTCCATGTTGAGGAGCGCGGCCAAGAACCATAGATCGGTCTGCGTGTTGTGCGACGTCGCCGATTATGACAGGGTGGCCGAGGAGATGGAAAAGACGGGCGGAAGCGTTTCCGAAGAGCTGTGTACGGATCTTGGGATCAAGGTATTCAATAAGACCTCAACATATGACGCGGCGATATACGGGTATTTAAGAGACCGTAGACCGGAGACCGTAGACCATAGACCGGAGACCGGAGATAAGGGTGAGGGTTTTCCGCAGATCCTTGAGTTAAAGTACAAAAAATTGCAGGACCTCAGGTATGGTGAGAACCCGCATCAGAAGGCGGCGTTTTATAAAGACGAATCGTCTGATGAATCGAGCGTATCCGGCGCCGTACAGCTGCAGGGTAAAGAACTTTCGTTCAATAATATTATCGACCTGAATGCCGCGCTGGAAATAGTCAAAGAGTTCGGCGAGCCTGCGGCCACTATCATAAAACATACAAACCCATGCGGTACCGCGACCGCTAAAAGCCTGAAGCAGGCTTATATCGACGCGCTAGACTGCGATCGTTTAAGCGCTTTCGGAAGCATTGTAGGGTTCAACGGGCCCGTCGATACGGAAGTAGCAAAGACGATATTGGAGGAGGCGGACTTCGTAGAATGCATAATAGCTCCTTCTTATGATGCCGCGGCGCTTCAGGCTTTCAAGGCCAAAAAGAACCTGCGGCTCCTGGAGGTTAAGAATTTCGGCGCCAAGGCCGCTACGGTAGATAAGGATATGAAGAAGGTCGTGGGCGGCATGCTGATACAGGACAGGGACGTTGCCTTGCTTAAAGAGATTGACTTGAAATTCGTCACAAAGGTCAAGCCCACCAAGGAACAGCTCGCGTCTTTACTCTTCGGCTGGGTGGTCGCCAAACACGTAAAGTCAAATGCCATAGTATTGTGCCAGGGCACGAAGACCGTCGGGGTAGGCGCCGGGCAGATGTCGCGGGTCGTTTCGGTCATGATCGCCTGTAACAAAGCCGACAAGAGAGCGAAGGGCTCAACGTTGGCGAGCGATGCTTTCTTCCCGAAAGAGGACGGCATCGAACAGGCGCACCAGGGCGGTATTGCCGCGATAATACAGCCGGGCGGCTCTATCAGGGACGCGGAAGTCATAAAGATGGCCGATAAGCTCGGGATCGCTATGGTTTTTACAGGGATGCGGCATTTTAAACACTAGTATGACCTACAAAGAGGCGCTTCAATATCTCGACTCGTTCGTCAATTATGAAAGGCGCGATGATTACGATTATAAGCGTTCTTTCAGGCTTGACAGGATGGAGCGCCTGGCTGCCGGCCTCGGTGATCCGCAAAAATATTTTAGATCCATACATATAGCCGGCACAAAAGGGAAGGGTTCTACATCGGCAATAGCCTATTCTATCCTGAAGGAGGCCGGTTACAGGACGGGCCTCTATACTTCGCCTCACCTCATTTCATTCCGCGAGAGAATACGGATAGACGATAAGTTCATAAGCGAAGAGGACGTCTCGCGCCTTTTGTCGAAGATAAAAGATGTCATCGACGATATGCCGGAGGCAGGCAGGCCGACATTCTTCGAAGTCTACACCGCTCTTTCATATCTGTATTTCAAGGAGGCGAAGGTCGATTTCGCCGTCTTCGAAGTCGGTCTCGGAGGCCGGCTGGATGCCACTAATATCTTAGAACCGCTCGTCTCGGTGATCACCCCCATAAGTTACGAACATACCGATAAACTTGGCCATACACTTGCCGAGATAGCGGGCGAAAAAGCGGGTATCATAAAAGAAGACGCCACATGCATAATAGCTCCGCAGGAAGAGGAGGCGCTGAAAACTATCCTCAGGGTCTGCGAAGACAAGCGCGCGCGGCCGGTGCTTGTAGGGAAGGATATCAGGTTCGAAGGATTCGAATTTAACGATTCGAAAGAAATATTCGGCGTGGCGGGATTGTCCTCCAGGTATCCAAGGCTTGAGATGGCGCTTCTCGGATCTCATCAGATAGTAAACGCCGCTACGGCTATAGGTATCATCGAGTCGCTGCGGCTTAAAGGGATCGATATCACGGATGATGCCGTCCGGCGGGGCGTGCGAAACGCCCGATGGCCGGGAAGACTCGAGATAGTTTCGAAGCGGCCGTATCTTCTTATCGACGGCGCGCAGAACCGCGCCAGCGCCAACGCTCTCGTGAAGGCCGTAAAACGGATATTCAGATACAATAAGCTCGTTCTCGTCCTGGGCGTCTCAAAGGATAAAGATATTAAAGGGATGCTGGAAGAGCTCCTCCCGGTCTCAGACAGAATAATCCTGACAAAGGCGAAGGTGATTGAAAGGGCGGCAGAACCGCAAAGGATAAAGGAATTTATAACACGAACGGACAAGGATATCTATTTAACCAGTAGCGTGAAAGAGGCCGTGTCCATGGCAAGATCGTTAGCGGCGCCCGATGACCTGATCCTCATCACGGGTTCTTTATTTGTGGTAGGGGAAGCGATCGATGAATAAGATCAATCCGGATGACACCATAGTAGCCATCTCGACGCCTATAGGCGAAGGCGGCATAAGCATTGTCCGCCTTAGCGGAACGCGTGCGATTAAAATAGCGGACGGGATATTCAGAGCTAAGGATGGCGGGACACCTTCGCGATTTGAAACATATACTACGCATTACGGGTGGATAGCCGGCGGGCCGCATGCAAAGGTTGTGGACGAAGTCATTCTCACCGTGATGAAAGCCCCAAAAAGTTATACTAAAGAGGATATCGTCGAAATAAATTGCCATGGCGGTAACCAGGCGGTAAAAAAGGTCATGGACCTTACGTTAAAGCTCGGAGCTAGACTCGCCGAGCCGGGAGAATTCACAAAGAGGGCTTTCCTGAACGGCAGGATAGATTTGACGCAGGCCGAGGCCGTCCTCGACGTGATCAGGGCCAAGACGGAAGGTTCGCTTAAAGTGGCGATGGGGCAGCTTGAAGGTGAATTGTCGGCGAGCGTAAGTGAAATACTCAAAGATGTGACCGATATTACAGCCGAAGTCGAGGCTGCGATAGATTTCCCCGATGAGGAGCTGGAATTCGTCCGCCGGGCGGAACTTCTCGTGCGGGTAAAGGAGATCCTGGCAAAGATCCGCGGGTTGGTCGAGAGCTACGACAATGGCATGGTCTTCAGGGAGGGAGTGCTTGCGATAATCTGCGGAAAACCAAATGTCGGCAAGTCGAGCCTGATGAACCTCTTGCTTAAGAGGGACAGGGTTATCGTCTCTCCGGTGCCGGGAACAACGCGCGACGCAGTCGAAGAGACCATAAATTTAAACGGCATACCGGTACGCCTTGTCGATACGGCGGGTATATCCGAGACAAGGGATATCCTGGAGAAAGAGAGCGTCAAGAGGAGTAAGAAATATCTCGAGCTCTCCGATATAGCGATCTTAATGCTAGACGCATCTACGCCTATGGGAAAAGCCGACAAAGAGATAGCAGGGATCATCGGCGGTAAGAAAAAGATAGTCCTGCTGAATAAGATCGACCTGGTAAAGAAGGCCGTTCCCCGAAAACTGAAAGAGAGATTTAAGGGCGACGTCGTGATAGAAATTTCGGTGAAGAATAAGAAAGGCATCGAGCGCCTGGAAAAGGCTATCGAAAGATCGATACTGAGCGGCGCTTTCAATCAGGGCGAGAGTGCGGTCGTAAGCAATGCAAGGCACAAGGAAGCGCTTGACAAGGCTTACGGATCTATGTTATCTGTTAACAAGGCTCTTGAGGAGAGTGAATCTCCGGAGATAACGGCTATCGATCTGAAAGAGGCGATATTCAACCTGGGGCTCGTGGTAGGCAAGTCTGTTTCGGACGATATCCTCGACAGGATCTTCAGCCGGTTTTGTATCGGTAAATAATATGAAGGAAGGTGCTCAAGGTGGATAAGAAACGCATAGAGAAAGCGGTTCGTGAGATACTGGCCGCGATAGGTGAAGATGTAGCAAGGGCCGACATAAAAGATACGCCCAGACGCGTCGCGGAGATGTACGAGGAGATACTGGGCGGCACAAAGGTAAATCCCGAAAAAGAGCTTGAAGTGGTATTCGAAAAAGACCATGACGAGATAGTCCTTTTGAAAGGGGTCCCGCTATATTCTGTGTGCGAGCATCATCTCCTGCCTTTCATAGGAAAGGCCCACGTTGCATACATACCAAGTAATAACAAGGTCACGGGCTTAAGCAAGCTTGTCAGGGTTGTGGATACGCTGGCCAGGAGACTGCAGGTCCAGGAACGTCTCACCACCGATATCGCCGATATAATCATGCGCAAACTCTCCCCGAAGGGCGTCCTTGTGATCATAGAGGCGGAGCACCTCTGCATGTCTATGCGCGGCGTGAAGAAGCCGGGCGTATTGACAATCACAAGCGCTGTGAGGGGCGTCTTCCGGCAGAACGAGAAGACGCGCGCCGAGGCGCTGGCCCTGATACGCGGCTAAACTAACCCGGCTTTCCGTTTGGATTTGTATTGAAAACGGGAAGCTCTTATACTATAATATCCTCCATATATCTGATCAATATATAACCAATATGGCCAACTATTTTATCGAATTCAGCAAAAACTATATATTCTGGACATCGGCCGCCGCCTGGCTCATAGCGCAGTCTATAAAAGTAGCGCTTGGCGTATTCAGGGAGAAGAGGTTCAACTTTCGCTGGTTCATAGGGACCGGCGGCATGCCCAGTTCCCACGCGGCAAGCGTTTCCGCGCTCGCTACCTCCATAGGTGTGACCTACGGCTTCGATTCGGCCCTTTTTTCAGTGACGCTTATCTTTACGCTAGTAGTTATGTTTGATGCCCAGGGGGTAAGGCACTCCACGGGCAAACAGGCGGAGATCCTAAACAAGATGCTGGATGACATTTACTGGAAGAAGAAGCTGGATGAAAAAGAACTTAAGGAGCTGATAGGCCATACGCCTGTCGAGGTATTTGCCGGAGCGTTTTTAGGGATAATAGTTTCTCTTCTATTATATAAATAAGGATTTTTTAGAAAGCGGGGACAAGGTGAACAAGAATGTCATTGTGGTTGCGCTTATAGTTATATTGACGGTGATAGCAGCTTTTTTGGCCTACGGGATAGTCATGCACGGAAGGACCGCAAAACCAGCCGGTGAATCGGCTGAGTCGAAGCCTGTCGAGCGTTCTGCAGCCGGAGAGTCCGAGTCGGAATACCTTGCCGCCGCTTCAAATTATGAGAAGAAGCTTGACCTGGTGAAGGCAAAAGAGTCTTACCAGAAGATGATCGAAAAATATCCCGGCTCAAATAATATATCCAAGACACAGGAGGCGCTGGAGAGCCTTAATATAAAACTGTTATTCTCCCCCACCATAACGCCGGATTCTTTTGCTTATGAAGTTCAGAAGGGCGATACATTGACTAAAATAGCAAAAAAATTCGGTACTACCACCGAGTTAATATCCAGGGCCAATGGTTTAAAAAACGCAACGGTCAAGATAGGAAAAAAGCTTAAGATATCGAAAGCGAAATTCAGCATAATCGTCGACAAATCCCAGAACATCCTCACGCTGAAAGCAGACCAGGATATATTGAAGACTTACAAAGTATCTACCGGGAAAGATTCCTGCACTCCCATCGGGACATTCAAAGTCACGAATAAACTCATCGATCCGCCGTGGTATCCTTCGGCAGGCGGCATGATACCCGCCGGCGACCCCAAGAACGTACTCGGCTCCCGCTGGATAGGCCTCTCCAAGCAAGGCTACGGTATACACGGCACCACAGATCCCGGATCCATAGGGAAGAGCGTTACCGAGGGCTGCGTAAGGATGATAAATTCCGAAGTAGAGGAATTATATTCGATAGTGCCTATCGGGACGGAAGTCGTTATAGTTGACTGAAATCTTAACAGCGATCGGAAGAAAAAATGGCTACGCGTCATATACCCGGCCTTGACTTCGAAAGGCCCATAATAGAGCTGGAGAGGAAGATAGAAGAGCTCAAAGGCTTTACCGCCCACAAGGATATCGATATATCCGGGGAGATAGCCAGGCTCGAAGAAAAACTCTCGCATATCAAAAAAGATGTTTACGATAGCCTAACGCCGTGGCAAAGGGTGCAGATAGCCCGCCATCCCAAAAGACCGTATACGCTAGACTACATCGAGATGATAATGACCGATTTTTTTGAGATACACGGTGACCGTCACTTCGCCGATGATAAGGCCATGATATGCGGGCTGGCTAAATTAAACGGCGAAAAGGTGGTAGTGGTCGGGCACCAGAAGGGCCGGGATACGAAGGAGAACCTGGAGAGGAACTTCGGAAGCGCGCATCCGGAGGGCTACAGGAAGGCGATGCGGGTCATGAAGATGGCGGAGAAATTCAACCTGCCCATAGTCGTTTTTATCGATACGCCGGGCGCGTACCCCGGGATAGGCGCAGAGGAGAGGGGTCAGGCCGAAGCGATCGCGTATAATCTGCGCGAGATGGCGGACCTCAAGACCGTGATACTTGTTTTTGTGATAGGTGAAGGAGGGTCCGGCGGCGCCCTGGGAATAGGCATAGCGGACAAAGTCTACGTGCTTGAAAACGCTTATTACTCGGTGATCTCTCCCGAAGGCTGCGCAGCGATATTATGGAAAGAGCGGTCAAGGTCCCCTGACGCGGCGGCTGCATTGAAGCTTACGGCGAAGGAT
>JAQURV010000067.1 GCA_029004355.1 Candidatus Omnitrophota bacterium | reverse complement strand
AAAAGCTAGATGTTCCTTATTGACTGTCTTGCAATTATGAGGTAAACTTATATTGTTATAACAAAAGATTGCTATTTGTTCATAATATGTATTCTTGAACAAATCTATTTTTTTTGACTTCTTATTTTAGGTTTTTAATAAGGGGCGGGCAAAATGAGAACAAAAAAACTCATCATTATAAAATTCGGATTTTTCATTTTCTCTCTGCTCACCTTGTCGGCGCTATCGGTTATTTGTATCGATACCGGGACGGCAGGTAATGTAAAAAAACCCTTGAAAAACTGCATACGAGTACCCCCGGGGTCTAATGACAGCGTTGACGTTAAGGTTAAGGCGTCTGGTCTTCCCGAGTCTACAGGTTACTCTTCCGCTAAGGGCACACAAAACAGCGGCTTATCCTATAAGCCCGGAGAGCTTATAGTAAAAGTAAGAGAGGGATGCTCTATTTCCGACATAGACGGCCTGAATAGCCAATATAAAGCAACAGCCGTAGAAAGATCGTTCCCGGCGTATATAGAGCCTAAAGAGAGGCTGGACCTTTTAAAGAGAGAGATAATCGATCTCTCGGAAGGGCATAATTCGTGGTACTGGCAGTTAGATAAAAACTCAGATGAATATAAGAAGTATGAGGCGAAGCTGGAGGCCAAGAAGAAAGACCTGGAGGCCAGGATAAGGAGGGAAGCAGATGCTGTCGCGAGATTCGAGGCTTATAATGAAGAATGCAGGAATAGCGAAGAGGCTCCTCCAAACCTCGACCAGATATATTGCCTGAAGTTTGACTCATCTATGGATGCCGGGCAACTGGCCGAGATATATAAAAATGATCCCGCAGTCGAGTATGCCCACCCAAATTACATAGCAAAAATCAATATGCTGCCCGACGATCCCTATTATTCGTCTTCAGGCGCCTGGGGTCAGTCTTTTCGCGATCTGTGGGGGCTGGTAAAAATAGAAGCGGAAAAGGCGTGGGATACGACTCAAGGCGAAGGGATCATCGTCGCTGTATCCGATACAGGAGTGGATTATAACCACCCAGACCTTAATGCTAACATGTGGAAGGATAGCGATGGGCACTATGGATACAACTTTGTATCCGATAATTACGATCCCATGGACGACTATGGCCACGGCACTCACTGCGCGGGTACTATAGCCGCGGTTGGCAATAATAACCTCGGCATAATAGGCGTTGCTCCTAAGGTAAAGATTATGGCCGTAAAAGGTCTCGGCAGCGATGGGTCCGGAGAGATAGATAAGCTTGTTAAAACCATACAATATGCCGCAGATAACGGCGCGGATGTCATAAACTGCAGCTGGGGCGGCCAGATGCCGGATGGCTGCACGAGCATACGCGATGTGGTGCGCTATGCTACAGGCGTCAGGAATAGTGTTGTGGTAGCAGCCGCCGGCAATTCCCACGTAGACGTAGAAAAATATAGTATTTCTCCTGCTAATATAAAAGAAGTTATAACGGTAGCGGCGTCTGATTCAGAAGACCAGTGGGCATATTTTTCCAATTATGGCGCGAAGATAGACGTGGCCGCGCCGGGAGGCGGCGATAGCTTGCCTCGTAGTAGTAACCCGGAGCGCTCCATACTCTCCCTTAAAGCTTCTTTAGCTGTAGGTGACATAACAAATAATGGGACGCTGATCGTGGACGGAGATTATTTGCGCCAGGCCGGTACGTCGATGGCATGCCCGCACGTATCGGGTGTCGCCGCACTCATCAAATCACTTCATCGCGACTTTACCCCGGAACAGGTACGCCAGGCTATGCGAGCAGGAAGCGACGACATTCTCGCTCCGGGCTTTGATCTTCATTCAGGGTGCGGGAGGGTGAATGCGCTCGGAGCCATCTCTGTAGATGCGCCTATCATACCGAAAATCATTGAACCGGCTTCGGGAAAATATGACAACATAACGGATATTCTTATTAAATATACTGTTTCGGGCGATGATATTACAGGCTGGACCATAGAATGGGGCGGCGTTGATCGTACATACAATAGTGTCGCCGATCCGGCTTCCTGGGATATCATCGCGCAAGGAAACGGTCCGGTAACGGTACCGAGTAATTGCGATTGGGATGTCAGGACCGTGCCCGACGGCGAAAATATCATACGCATAAGGGCCACAAACAGCGCGGGCAGGGAATTTACGGACAGGGTGGTAATTAAGATCAGCCATGTAGTTATCACAAAGCCGGAAACCGACTTCTACAACTATTATGGATATGGGAATAATGTTGTGATCGAAGGCACGGTCAATCCGTATGATTTGAAAGAATGCAATATTGCTCTCTATAAAGATAATGATAACCAGCCATCTACCCTGCTTAGGTCGGATTATATTTACACTCCGGTCACAAACGGCCGCATATGGGAATGGGATATCAAAAATGTACCCGGAGGTTATTATTCGATAAATTTGATAGCGCGTACAAACTGGGATTATTACCATCCCGCCGTAAGGTCTTTTCCTATCGGCATAGATCCTTCGCTTCATCCCGGATGGCCGATCCGCGTCCCGAAGTTTATCGATGGATATGGTTACGAGTATCCCCCCGTGAACGCTCTCACTATTGCCGATATCAACAGCGATGGCCGTGATGACATATTACTGAACTATAACGGTCAGATAGACGTTATAGACCATACCGGAGTTTCCCTGCCCGGATGGCCGAAGGTCTTTGCTCCCGAAGGCGATTTCAGTCAGAACGGCGCAACGGTAGGCGATGTAATGGGGACCGGCAAATCTCAGGTGATAGTTGCCACCTGCGGCGGAGAGATCCATATTTTCGACAGCTCCGGAAATTTCATCAAAAAGCTTTCCGGGGAAGATGATAATGGCTGCGGGCCGAATCCTAACGTGGCCGTAGCCGACATAGATAAAGACGGAAAGAATGAGATGATCGTCACCGCCGGCACCAAAGTGACCGTTGTAGACCGCGACGGCGAAAAGTGGTCCGAAGACCTGACTGAAGATTTACCCGAAAACGAGCTATATCAGCCGACAGTCGCCGACCTGAACGGCGACGGGACAAAAGAGATCATAGTAAAGGCTGTATACGGAACCAGCAGGGTCTATGTCTTTGACTGTCTCGGTAATATATTGCAAGGCTGGCCAAAAGACCTTTGCGCGGCGGACTCTCAATATCGCGGCATCTCATCGGCGCCTATTGCGGCGGATATCGATAACAATGGTAAATTGGAAATAGTCACAACATCTAACGATAACAAGGTCCATGTCCTGAGATCGGACGGCGCTGAATTAAATGGATGGCCCGTACGGTTATCCTACGCAGGCAAATCCCTGGAGCACTGGATGACAGGCGTCGGCCAGGTAGTTGCGGGAGACATGGACGGCGACGGTTCTTTCGAAATTGTCGCGGGGTTAACCAGCTGTGACAACAGCGACTGGAATTGGGTAGATACGTTATATGTCTTGAAATCAAACGGCCAGCGCTACAGCAAAAAATGGCCCGTAAATTGTAAAAATCAAGTATGCGGAGGGTGGTTTTACGGATTTAGCCCGCCGGGCTTGGCGGATATAAACAATGATGGTCTGCCTGAAATAATTGTGACGGGCTATGCGTATCTTGAAACTAACGAGGCTTTTCGTGTCTATGACATAGATGGTCGCGAGCTCGAAGGCTTTCGTAAACCGATTTACGGACTTACTGCCTGGTCCAGCAACTCTCCGGCCATAGGTGATTTTTCAGGGAGCGGCAAGAACCAGATAGTGTGGATCATGCATAATTTCCATAACTTTTTTGGTTATGAAAGTGAAATTAATGGCATCGGAAGCTCTCCTTATTATCTTTTATATCTCAGCGATACCAACGCATCCTCGTCCGGCCCAAAACCATGGCCGATGTATCACCATGACCCCCAGCACACAGGCGCTGCAGCATTGATCAGTGTCAAGCCTCATACGCCGTCACCGTCCGATCTTACGGCGGGCGCTGTATCATCCTCGGAAATAGACATCAGCTGGAGAGATAATTCCACAAACGAAACGAATTTTTATATCGAAAGGAAGACGGCCCGCGATGTGTATTCCGAAATCGCCAAGGTAAATGCCAACACCGTCTTATATAAAGATAAGAAAGCCATCCCAGGCATGACGTACTATTACAGGATTTGCGCCCTCAGCCCTAACGGTTATTCCGACTATTCGAACGAGGCGAGCGCTACGCCTCCATTCCCCGCGCCGACGAACCTTGCCGCATCAGCTGTGTTGTCCACAGAGATAGGTCTCTCCTGGAAAGACAATTCTACCGATGAGAAGAAGTTCTGCATCGAGAGGAAGGCCGGCCCCGGCGGCACATACTCCGAGATCGAAAGGACAAGCTCGAATAAGACCGCTTATAAAGATAAGGACAAAGCGCTTAAAGTAGGCACCACATACTATTACAGGGTCCGCGCCGTCAATAAGGCAGGCTCTTATTCCGATTATTCGAACGAGGCGAGCGTGACTATTCAGCTTCCTGCGCCGACGAACCTTGCCGCATCAGCTGTGTTGTCCACAGAGATAGGTCTCTCCTGGAAAGACAATTCTACCGATGAGAAGAAGTTCTGCATCGAGAGGAAGGCCGGCCCCGGCGGCACATACTCCGAGATCGAAAGGACAAGCTCGAATAAGACCGCTTATAAAGATAAGGACAAAGCGCTTAAAGTAGGCACCACATACTATTACAGGGTCCGCGCCGTCAATAAGGCAGGCTCTTATTCCGATTATTCGAACGAGGCGAGCGTGACTATTCAGCTTCCTGCGCCGACGAACCTTGCCGCATCAGCTGTGTTGTCCACAGAGATAGGTCTCTCCTGGAAAGACAATTCTACCGATGAGAAGAAGTTCTGCATCGAGAGGAAGACGGGCTCGGGCGGCACATACGCCGAGATCGAAAGGACAAGCTCGAATAAGACCGCTTACCAGGACAAGAAGCTTGCCGCAAACACCACCTACTATTACAGGGTCCGCGCCGTCAATAAAACGGGCTTTTACTCGGACTATTCGAACGAAGTGAATGCGAAGACAAAGGCTAAATAATCCCGCCCCATTATTGACTTTTCCTCTATTTTGACGGAAAATACCCATATCGATGGATAACGAACTGTATTTACGCAGACAGGATGACTGGCTCAGGGAATTCGAGTCCCTATGCCTGCGGTGCGGAAAGTGCTGCGGGATCGACCAGGACCCGTGTTCCCAACTTGCCAAAACCCCGGACGGAAGATATACTTGTAAGATATATGCCCAGAGGCTGGGCGCTCAGAAGACCGTTTCGGGGCATACCTTTACCTGCGTTCCGATAAGCGAAGTCATGAAAAAAGGATTGCCTTATTCATCTTGCGGTTACCTTACCCGAAAGATATAAGTAATGACGAAGAAGTTATGCATATCCATATTGGCGCTCGCGTTTCTTTTTCCTTCCGCAGTCTTTCCGCAGGGCCAGCAGGAAGAGATCGAATACAGAAAATTCAAACTCGATAGGTCCGCCTGCGATACGGCCATTCTCTACCGCCAGACCGGCAAGGGTATGGATATCGGCGTCTCGGCGATAGCCACCGGCAAAGGCGCATATTTCAGGAAGTGGAAGATAACGGATATAAAACTCCATATCGGCGACGAGAGGATAAAGCCCGACCGGTCGGATAAATTTTACGTCAGGGAGGAATCCTTCTGGCGCATCCCGGCGGCGGTCCTATTCGCGGCGCTGGGGACGCAGATCCCCGTATCGGGCAGCGGCCTCGAGCAGGGAATAGCCAAGGCCGGCATGGCCATCGGCCTCGGTCTTCTCGTCTGGCAGGCAAAGGGGGACATAGGGGGACAAAGATCTGTTTTCCATCTGGATAAGGCTCTTGAGCGGAAAGCATTCGACGGCAAAAGTTTTGCCGAGATAAGGTTTGAAAATGAGGACGAACATTTGCAGGAGACGGTTAAGATTGGTATTGCAAAGCCGGTGTTTAAGCCGGATAATAAGGAACTATACGCGGATATGAGCCGGGTCGAATTGACAAAGCTCATCGATGATCTCGGGGCGCGCGTCAAAACCCTGGAAGACGAACAGGCCCCGTATAAGTACGGCAAGGATCCCGAATATGACCAGCTGGAATCCGAGATCGAAAATATCCAGACGCAGCGCGGCGTAGCCTATAAAGTATGGTTTGAGAAGGAACATCCTAATCAATAAGGGGGTGCTTGGATGAGGAACCATGTAATAACGATAATTGCAGCGGTAATATTTTTTTCATCTTGCGCTACGGGACTTTCTTTTTGCCGGGATATAGTGATCGGTCAATTGGTAGACGAATATAGCGGCGATACGGATATCCAGAAAGAGGCAATGGTGAACAAGTATCTCGGCAGCAAGATAGCGGTCGATGGTATGGTAAAGGATGTCAAAGACGAAAAGACATTCGACGTGGTCAATGACGTAGAACGCAATTATTATAAAGTGATAACGGATGTCGCTAGCACGGCGGCAGGGAATCCGTATAGGACGATCTTGATCTATAAAGATAAGGCCAGGGTGAGCGGCCTGAATGTGGGCCAGAAGATCTCCCTGAGCGGCGATATAATAAGGGTAGTGGATGAGGGGCTGTACCTTTCTGTGTGGATATCCGCCGACCCGCTCACGGATCACGAAAGAGAGCTCTTTAAATGACAAAACGGGGGCGAACTATGATTATCCGGTCTTTTGTTGCAGCTGCTATTTTTATGTTCTTATCCTGCAATATCTTTGCCGCGGAGAATGTTCGAATGACGCCGGTCGTCAAGATCGTGAAGGAGTGGTCGCCGGCGGTGGTGAACATAAGTACGGAGAGCGTAGTGATGATGCAGGCGCATCCGCTCCTGGGCCAGCTCGGCGTGCCGAGCGAATTTAATACCATGCCCATGGGCACGATGAACTTAAAGAGCGTCGGATCCGGGGTCGTGATCTCGAAGGAGGGCCTCATCCTCACCAACGCCCATGTCGTCCAGATGGCCAGCAGGATATATATCCTGCTCAGCGACCTGAAACAGGCGGAAGCCGTCGCGGAAGCGATAAGCCCGGAAGATGATTTGGCTATTATAAGGATAAAACCGCCGGAAGCGCTCAAACCTGTCAAGATCGCCAATGATGTATTCGTTGGCGAGACCGTAGTCGCTATCGGTAATCAGCTGGGCCTGGAGAATTCTGTCTCCGCCGGTATCGTAAGCGGCCTTAACAGGAATATATTATCAAACGGAAAGCCCATCCTGACGGGGCTTATACAGACGGATGCCTCCATAAACCAGGGAAGCTCAGGCGGCGCGCTCTTTAACTTGAGCGGGGAACTCGTAGGCATTAATCTCGCGATCGTCCAGGGCGCGAATAGCGTGGGCCTTGCCATTCCATTCGACAAGGTAAAGAAGTTTTTGCAAAATTATCGCGATGGAAAACTGAATGCGCCGAGGGCTCAAGTACCGCAAAACGATCAGGGCGCGCAGCAGCCTAATGCGGTCAGGATAAAAATACAATAAGGGGGGACGATGGACTTATTACTGAAGAAGATCCTGGACGCTGCCGGCATTCCGGGATACGAGAGCGAGATAGCCGGGATCATGCGGACCGAACTTAAGAAGACCTGCGATGAAGTGGTCATAGATAATTTCGGCAATGTCATCGCTCGGAAAGGCAAAGGCAAGACGAAGATCATGATAGCCGCCCACATGGACGAAGTCGGCTTTATGGTGAAACACATAACGAAGG